>NZ_JBNCAB010000182.1:0-3129 GCF_049805555.1 Burkholderia sp. DN3021
GGCGGGCAGCGGCGCGCGCACGGGCGTCGCGTCGGGTCGTTGCGCGGCGTGGCTCATGATCCGCTCGCCGGCAGTGCGGGCAGCATCGGCGGCGGCGCGGCCGGGTCGGCCGGCAGCGGTGGATTGCCCGCGTACGACGGCGACGCCGTCGACAGCCTCGTGGTGCGCCCACGATTCGACACGACGACCGCACGCGGCTCGATCGCGACGACGCGTCCACCGTCCGGCAGCGCGTCGCCGCGCTGCACTTCGAATTCGGCGCCGCCGTTCATCCGGAGCGTCGCGAACGCGCGCTTGCCGACGCCTTCGATCGCCGTCACCGCGAACTGCCCGGCCGGCGCGCCGCCGCGCACGCGCGCGAGCTGCGCGGACCGCTCGGCGACCTGTTGCTCGGTCTCGAGCTTCTTCAACTGCGCCTGCAGCAGCACCGTCTCGCTTTGCAACTGCGTGAGCCGCGCGGCGGTCGCGCCGTCCTCGTCGGACGACACGGGCCCCGCCGCGCGCACGGCGCCGGCGAGCACCGCCAGGCCAAGTGCGCATATCCATCGGACGCGACTATTTCGCATAGAGCACTCCTTCGAGAGTCCACTGATTGTTCTGGTAAGCGAGGCGCTGCACGCGCAGCCCCGGCACGTCGATCGCGCGCACGAACTCGGGCGGCGCGACGCCGCCGAGGCTCGCGTTCAGCCGGTACGCGCGCCACCCGACCGCGGCGGCCGCCTGCTGCGCGAGATTCGCGAGCGGGGCGCGCGCCGCCTGATCGGGAAGCAGCGGGTCCAGTTTAGCCACGGCATCGAGCCATTGGAGACGCGACAGAAGTTGCGTCCTGACAACCGAATCGTCGACGAGCGGCGTGTCGCCCGCCGTCGGCGCGGCGAGCGGCACCTCGAGCGTCGCGCGTTCGCCGTCGGTGTCGACGATCGCGTCGGGCTCCGCGGCGAGCAGGTAGCGCACGTTCGAGCCATTGCGCGCCCACGTGTAGTGCGCCGCGTCCGGCGTACATTCGTAGCGATCGAGCCGCCAGCCGCCCGGCGCGAGCCGGCCGAAGCGCGTCGCGCACGCGCGCGCGAACCCGACCGCGTCGGGCAGCGCCGCCCACGGCGGAACGACGGGGCCGCTCTTCGCCTGCCGCGCGGCGAGTTCCGCGCGCACGCGTTCGAGCGCCGCCTCGCGTTGCTCGTCCTCGACCTTCGCGCGATGATGCCAATAGGCGAACGCGCCGCCGCCCGCGACGCACACGACCGCCGCGGCGACCAGCGCGGCGCGCGGCGACAAGCGCCGCTCGATGGGCCGCAACGCCCACCAGCGCTCGGTACGCGGCCGGCCGCCACGGCGCGGCAGCAGATCGTCGAGCCGCTTCGGCTGAAAATTCTGGAAGCCCTGCTTCTCGAGCTCCAGCTCGCCGATCACGACGTTCCAGCCGCCCCACGCGTAATCGGTATGCAGCCGTTCCAACGCTTCTTCGCGAGTGCCGACCCAGTCGCCGTTCGGCATGAACGCGTGGTCGCGCACCGCGAAGTACGCCCAGCGTCCGTCGGGCAGCGCGAACGCGCCGAGCCAGTTCGGCGCGGGCTGCCGGCGCCCGTTGTAGAACGCGCCTTCGAGCGCGATCGCGCGCGACACCATCGCGCCGAGCGACAGATGCCCGGGCGCGAAGCCGTCGCGCGTGTTCGCATAGCCCGCCGCCGCGCCGCCGCGATCGATCCGCAGCACCATCAGGTCGAACTTCAGCTTCTTCGCGAGCTCGACTGCTTCGGCGCGCAGCTCGTTGCGCCTCGACAGCGACTGCCAGAACAAGCCGCCGACGAAGCGCTGGCGGCCGATTTGAATCACCTGCGCGCTCATTGCCGGCTCCGTCAGGCGCCGCCGCGCTGCGTGACGGGCGTGATCAGGATCACGATCACCTCGCGCGAGCGTTGCGCCTCGTAGCCGCCGCCGAGCGCGATCATCTTCGGCGTGCCGATGCCGCGCTCGTCGAGCGAATCGTTCGTGCCTTCGTAGCCGCTGATGACGAGCGTCTCGCCCGACTTCATCGCGACCCGCTGCAGGAAGTTGCGCATGTCGACGTCGGGCGTCTGGATCCGCGTTGCGCCGCTGCCCGTGCTGCTCGACACTTCCTTCAGCTGGAGCAGCGACGAGATGTTCGTCGAGAACTGCAGCATCACGGTGCCATCGTCGAGCACGTGCGGCAACAGCGTCATGTTGAAGCCCGTCGTTACGGTGCCCGGCGTGAGCGCGGTCGACGAGCCGACGTTCGCGGTGTTCGTCGTCGACACCGACGCGAGATAGCCCGTCTGCGTCGCGACTTGCACGGGCACCGGCTGGTTGTTGAGCGTCGTGACCGACGCCGACGTCTTGCGGCGCACCGTCCCCTGCTGCGACAACGCGCGAATCAGCAGCTTGGTGCCGTTGAAGCGGCTCGTCGGGCTGAGCACCGTCGCGGACAGGTCGCCGGGCGTCACCGCGGCCGGCGTGAACGGGTTGGAGATCCCGAATTGCGCCGACACCGTCTTGTAGACGAGGCTCCAGTCGATCCCGTATGCGTCGCCCGCCTTCAGCGACACGCTGAGCACCGTCACGTTGAGCATCACCTGCCGCGACAGCGAGCGGTTCTGCTGCGTCATGAACGCGGCGACGCGCTCGATCACGTCGGGCGTGTCGGTCACCGAGATCGAGCCGGTCGCGGGCGATGCGACCGAGCTGCCGTAGCGCGACAGCATCGACTGGATCGCGCTCTGCAGCCCGTTGAACACGGACAGCTGCGAATTCACCGCGGTGTTCGCCGTATTGTTCGCGGTGAGGCCCGTCGTGCCGGAGCCCGGGCCGCTCGCGCCGCTGCCCGAGCCGCCGGACTGCGAGCCGCCCGACGTGCCGTCGCTCGTCGCGCCGCTCACCACCGACGCGTTCAGCGACGAGTCGCCGGGAATCGCGTTGACCTGGAACGTGTGGGTATCGGTGAAGAAGAAGCGGATCGTCCCCTGCTCGTATTTCCAGAAGACGCCGAAGCGCGCGCATGCCGCGTCGAGCAGGCCGCGCAGCGTGCCGCCCGTGTACAGGATGCGCGCCGGCGCGAACGACGTGCCGGCGCCGCCGCCGTCCGCGCCGCTGCCCGCCTTGCCGCCGCCGGAC
>NZ_JBNCAB010000183.1:0-3114 GCF_049805555.1 Burkholderia sp. DN3021
CACGCAGCTGCTGCCCCATCGCTGGACGCCAACCGACGCTTGACCATCTCGGCGATCGGTCCCGTCAAGATGACTTCGCCGGGGGCTTACCGCTCAAGTCGAGCACTCATTGCCTGACTGGCTGCCTCGGCCAATTCCGCCTGCGGATGAGATCCGGCTGCATCGAATGAGTTGTGCGTGGATGCAGCGGAAAAAGAAAAGTAAGCGGCCAGCCAACCCGTCTTGACGAGCGAGTTTAGGCGGTGCTCAAGAGAGGCTGCCAGTGATGCGGCAGCAGCGCGTCGATGTCGCTGGCCTTGTGGGTCGGCAAGCGTGTGAGGACGTCCTTCAGATAGGCGAGCGGGTCGAGCCCGTTCAACTGCGCCGAGCGGATCAAGCTCATGATGGCGGCTGCGCGCTGTCCCGCACGCAGCGATCCGGCGAACAGCCAGTTGGACCGTCCGACTGCCCACGGACGGATCTGGTTTTCAACCCAGTTGTTGTCGATCGGCACGTTCCCGTCGTCGAGATAGCGCGTAAGTGCGTCCCAACGTTTCAGGCTGTAGTCCAGCGCCTTTGCAATCGCCGAACCCTCCGCAACGGGTTTGCGCTGTGCCACCAGCCATTCATGGAGCGCATCGCACACCGTTTTGGCGCGGTGCTGGCGAAGCCGCTGCCGTTCGTCGGCATTCAATGCCGCGGCCTCCCGTTCGATGTCGTAGAGCGCGGTAAAGAACGGCAGGGCCTGCCCGGCAATCTGGCTGCTGTGATTGGCATGCAATTCAAAGAACTTGCGTCGGGCATGGGCCGCGCATCCGATCTCGGTAATGCCGCGCTGGAATGAGGCCTTGTACCCGCTGTAGTCATCGCACACCAGCTTGCCGTGCCAGCCCCTCAGGAACGTGCGGGCGTGCGCACCGGCGCGGCTCTCGGCGAAGTCGTAGACCACCGCGCGCAGTTCGCTGAACTGAGTCGGCGTATACGCCCACAGGTACGCCCTGTGTGTCTTGCCCTTGCCGGGGCTGAGCATCTGCACTAGCGTCTCGTCCGCGTGCAGCACACTCTGTTGCAGGATGGCCTGGCGGAGTGCGTCGACCAGCGGCTGCAACTGCACGCCACACCGGCCCACCCAGGCACCGAGCGTGGATCTCGGAATGGCCAGTCCCGCACGACCAAAGATCTGTTCCTGGCGATACAGCGGCAAGTGGTCGCCGTACTTGGCGATCAGCACCTGCGCGAGCAACCCGGCAGTGGGCACGCCCTTGTCGATCACATGCGGCGGAACCGGCGCCTGGATCAGCGTCTCGCATGCTTTGCACACCCACTTGCCGCGGATGTGCCGCTCCACCGTGAACACGCCTGGCGTGTAGTCCAGTTTCTCGCTCACGTCCTCGCCGATGCGTATGCGTTCGCAACCGCACTGGCACGTCGTGCTATCCGGTTCGTGATGGATGTCGGTGCGCGGCAGTTGCGGCGGCAGCGGTGCGCGTTTCGGCTGCTCGCGTGGCCGTTCAACTCGTGTCGGCTCAAGCTGTTCGAGTTCCATCTCGATGGCAACCAGGTCGCCATCGATGGCCTCGTCGAGCAGGTTCATCTGCTCACTGTTGAGCTGCTCGCTGCGCCGGCCGAACTGCTGGCGCTTGAGGACCGAGACCTCGTGGGTGAGTTGATCGATACGGGTCTGCCGGTAGCGTAGTTCCCGGTCGCGTTCACTCGCTTCCCGCTCCTTCTCCTTGATCTTCTGGTCCTTCGCCTCGACCTCGGCTATCAGTTGCGCTGTCAGGGCGCGCAACTGTTCCGGGCTGAGTGCGTCGAGGTCGGCAGGCAAATTCATGCGGACCAGTCTGCCAGAACCCTGCAGACGGCGGAAGCGCAACTGTTTACGTCCCCCCGGACTCAGACGACACGGATCACGCCGTCCTCGCCGATGCGTTGCCACGGCAAGCCCAGCACCAGACCGGCCAGCTGTTCGTGCGTCAAGGCACGCTGCTTGGGTTCGCTGCCAAGGTGCGGCCAGGCGAATTGCCCCTGGTTCAGGCGTCGCGCGGCCAGCCAGATGCCGATCCCGTCGTGAATCAGGACCTTCATGCGGTTGGCGCGCCGATTGGCGAACAGATAGGCATGGTGTGGGTGAGCGGCGCCGAACACCTTGACCACACGTGCCAAGGCCGTATCGAAACCGGCGCGCATGTCCAGTGGATCGACTGCCAGCCAGATCTCGTCGACACGGATCACCGCAGCCACTCACGCAGCCAGGCGGCACACTGGGTTGCCTCGGACACCGGCCAACTCACCGTGATCGACTGATCTCCCCGGCGCACCTCGATGCGGATCTCTGGCGAATGCGGACTCGGCGTTCCCAATGCCAACGGCACAAAGGCTGGCAGTGACGGTGGCGTGGCCGGTGGACGGCCCAACGGTCTCTTGGGAAGTCGACCTTCCGCCTGATCGATCCAGCGCCGCAGCAGATTCGCGTTGAGCCTGTGTTCCAGCGCGACCGCCGCAACCGATACGCCGATTCCCTGGCAGGCAGCAACCACACGCGCTTTGAACTCCTCGCTGTAGCGTTGCCGACGACGACGCTCCGGGAGTGATTCCGATTCGATAGTGTTCACGTGTCCGCTTATTCGTTAGGTGGACACGATACTCCCAAGCGTCTCGGTCAAACTCAAGATGGGTTCGCTAGCCGCTTACAAAGAAAAAGCCCCGAACTCCACTAGACTCCGGCTGGCCCTGTTTGCAGGGGGCAGGTCAAATGGCCCTCCGCCCCGTTTTCCGGCCCGCCAATGGCTTCGATTTGCCCAGATAGGGATTGAGATAGGAAGGGGCGTGCGACGGCGCTATGGCCCGGACTCCTGATTGAAATACAGTTGTAATGTTTGCTGTGACTCAGCCGTCGTCGGATTGGCCCGTTTCGGGGTCGAAAATTGGCAATTTTGCTCAATTTTTAAGCAAAACAGGCAGTTTCAGGTACTTTGCAATCCAAAATACAAGCCAACGCACTCATAACCTGCCTTAACCGAGCGCAAGAATGATTGAACGAGGGTAAGCCCCCGGCGAAGTCATCTTGACGGGACCGATCGCCGAGATGGTCAAGCGTCGGTTGGCGTCCAGCGATGGGGCAGCAGCTGCGTG
>NZ_JBNCAB010000184.1:0-3035 GCF_049805555.1 Burkholderia sp. DN3021
AACTGGGCCTGGGGCCCGCCGACAAGGGCCTCCGCCCTTTGAACGGCGCCCAGGATGACCGAAAACGAGCAAGAAATGCTTCGTTCATGATCGATTCGCCCCGAACTCTTGATGACATCATGAATGTGGACGCTTGTTCAGCGTTGCCTTAACGGAAGTTCTGGATGATGGCCGCGTCGATGTCCTTGAACACCTTGACGGTGTTGGATTGCGCGTTGCGGTACAGGTTATATTCCGACAGCTTGCTTTGGTACAGAGCCAGTTTTTGCGGATTGGATGGAGACGTGGCCAAATCCTTCAGAGCGTTATCCACTTGCTTTTGCAAGTCCTCTACGCCCCTATCGTATTCCTTGGAAATACCGTCCAAATAGCCTTTTTCCCAGGTCATGATTGTTTCCTTTCTTGAGAGTAAGATACCACCGGCAAAGCCGGTGGCTTGAAATTGTGAACACCTCAAAGGTGCCCAATAAAGCCGCGAGCCGCCGGTGGCGGCTTACTCCATGACCAGCTTCATCTGGTCATATCGCTCATCTTCTGCCTCCTGATTGCGGATGTACGCTCGCACCATCTGCTCGTCCAGCACTATGGTGGAAACGAAGTAGCCACGAGCCCAGAAATGCTCCCCCGTGAAATATCGCTGTCGCCCCCCAAACTTCCTAGTCCTGTTCACATTCTCACCGGCGGCCCAAAGGCGCAGGCAAGCACCGCGAAGACGAGATAGTTACCCCGCGATTGTCGTAACGAGTGGAGACGCGACGAAAATGTTTGATGCGATTGAAGAAGCGTTCGACGATGTTCCGAGTTCGGTACAGCACGCGGCTGTAGCGACCCTTGGTCTTTCGATTCGATCGCGGTGGAATTACGGCCTTCGCACGCGCAGCGCGAATAGTGTTCACGAAGGCATTCGAGTCATAGCCTTTGTCGGCAATCACAGCACCCATGTGCAGATGCTCGACCAATTCGTGCGCATACGAAATGTCCGCGACCTGTCCTTCGGTGACGATCATTCGTAAAGGCCGGCCGGCTTCATCGACAGCCAGATGAGCGCCACGCTCAGCGTATCGAGATGCCCGAACGGCAGTGGGTCGAATTCAGCCTCGAGGCGCTGAACGATTTGCTCGCGCGTCAGCGGCTCGACCGAGGCCATGCGCACGACCGTGGCGATCATCTCGTCGCTCAACGCACGAGGCCGTCCGCCTTTATGTCCGATCTTGACCAGCAAGCCAATCACACCCTGTTCGCGCCACATGTGGGTCCAGTTGTAGACCGACTGACCACTCACACCGAGTCTTGCGCCGACGGCCATCGGACGCAGCTTGCCGCCCGCAAGCATCAGCAGAGCGGCTGCCCGCGTGCGCATGTCCGGGTACGGGTGATTGATCGACAACTGTTGCAAGGTCTTCTCCTCGACTTCGGTCAGTACAACGACGCACTTCATGCAAGGCTCCGGCATATGCGGTTCGCCGAAGTTAACAAACTTCAATCCCGTTTAACAGCAACACTTACTTGCAATCCCATCTGGCATGGCTCAGCCTTTGATACTCTTTCATCGTGAATCTCTTTCTGTTGGCGGCGATAGGAAATTCACGTCGACCGTCGTAAAAGTCAAACGGTGGCGAGTCCTCAGGTAAAGCTGGAGGCTTACCTCACTGAGTTACAGGGGTTTGGGGAAGTACCAGTGACCGGGACTCATCTTGACATAGCCTTGGTCGCCGTAGCGGAAGGAGCGACCCCTGAGCCAGTCGTCCTTCAATTCGACGGCGAACTGCACATAGCGTCCGCCCCATTGCCGGTAGTAGAGGTCGACAAAGCGGCGCGCGCGCAGTAGTTCACCATCGTCGAGCGCCCCCTGGATCACGAAGGTGACGCCGTCGGCATGCTCGCTGCGGGTGTACGGCAGCGCTTGGCGCTTCAACCCGGCCTCGGCTTGATCGGCGGCGGTGGCGTCGTCCAGTCCTATGATATCCACCCGCTCGGCATACGGCATGATCTCTGTCAGGCTGTGGGCCAGTTGCTGGCGCGCGCTGTCGCTCATCGCGGCGCGCTGGCGGCTGACCCATAGCTGCGGGCGGCGCATATTGTCAAATTGCAGCCGGTAATAGGCCAGATTGGGGTAGTGGTCGGCCAGCCAGCTGGCTACACGCTCGCTCTCCTGGGTCGGATTGATGACCTGTGCCGGACGATTGTAGTCACCACGCGCGATCACTTGGCGGGCCCAAGCGCTGTCTCGTTCATTCGCTGCGGCGACATAGAACACGTCGTCACGACCAGACAATACCCGAAAGCGCTGGCTGTCGCGCCCAAGCAAGGCATTCAGCTCGGAAGCCTGTCGTTGCGGGCTGTTCCACAGCCAGTAGCCGCCTCCCGCCAGCAGAATCAGCGCGAGGGAAGCCAGTGCGATCGCGACCCATGGATGGCGGCGGGCCGGGATGGGATTGGCTGTGGACTTGCTGTCCGGGTAGCCCAGCACTTCTGGCGACCATGGCAGATGTTCCGGGCGCAGCGCTAACGCTAATGCGCCAACGCGCAACGGTAGGTTGAAGGCTGCGAGACGTTCTTCCGACGCGCCATCGCTCAATTCGCGCAGGATGACGCGTTCGAGATCGGTTTCATCGATCAGAAATTCGAAATTGACGCCGCCTTCCTCTAGCGGAATATACAGCGTGTCGGCGGGCAACTCCGGCAATTGATCTGGGGCGGCCAGTTCAGAGCTTGAGCCGACCAGGAATAGCGTGCGGCCTGGAGGCAGCAGGAATTCGCAGCCGCGCAAGGGGCTATTGAGCAATCGGATGACGATGCGATTCTCGATGGATAGTGTGCTGTCTTCAGCGGCCATGGTGTTTATGGATACATGCGCATTGCATTAACCGTTTTACTCTACGTACAAGGCTCCCCATCTTCCTGATGAAAAGCCGATGAATTCTCGGTACGTTGGGGGGTGCCCCTATGTCTTTCGTCAAGCGTTAGGGGCTGACTTGGGTTGGTAAATGGTGCCGTCGCGCAGCATGGCGAACAGGACGTCGCAGCGTCGCCGT
>NZ_JBNCAB010000185.1:0-2989 GCF_049805555.1 Burkholderia sp. DN3021
CAAGTAACGGGGCGGGGCGGGGGGGGGCGCTCGTGGGGTATCGGAGATTTATGGGCGGGGGGCGCGCCGGCGGGGGGGGCGTTAGGGGGGCCAACGCATGCACGTTCCATATGGAAACAGACCCTAATGACGATCCCGCTCACCTACATCGCGCGCAACCTGTGGACCAGGCGGCTCACCACCGCGCTCACCGCGGGCGGGATGGCGCTCGTGATCTTCGTGTTCGCGACGGTGCAGATGCTCGACGCGGGGCTCACGCAGACGCTCGTGTCGACCGGCGAACCCGACAACGCCGTGGTGATCCGCAAGGGCGCCGAAACCGAGATTCAGAGTTCGATCGACCACCAGCAGGCCAACGCGCTCGAGATGCATCCGGCCGTCGCGCTCGGCCCCGACGGCCGGCCGCTCGTGTCGAAGGAAGCCGTGGTGCTGATCTCGCTCGTGAAGACGTCGAGCGGCAAGCCGTCGAACGTCGTGATCCGCGGCGTGTCGCCGTCCGGCCTCGCGCTGCGCCCGCATGTGAAGCTGGTGGCCGGCCGCATGTTCGTGCCCGGCTCGTCGGAAATCATCGTCGGCAGCGCGATCGCGAAAGGCTTCAGCAGCACGCAGCTCGGCGACAGCCTGCATTTCGCGCAGCGCGACTGGACCATCGTCGGCATCTTCGACGCGGGCGGCAGCGGCTTCGATTCGGAGATCTGGGGCGACGTCGACCAGCTGATGCAGTCGTTCCGGCGCACCAGCTATTCGTCGATGGTGCTGCGCATCCCGAGCGCCGACGGCTTTGCGCGCTTCAAGGCCGACATCGACGTCGACCCGCGGCTGACCGACGAGGCGAAGCGCGAGCAGACCTTCTACGGCGACCAGTCGAAGGCGCTGTCGAAGTTCATCAACATCCTCGGCATCACGCTGTCGACGATCTTCTCGATCGCCGCAATGATCGGCGCGATGATCACGATGTATGCGTCGGTCGCGAACCGCGTCGCCGAGATCGGCACGCTGCGCGCGCTCGGCTTCAAGCGCATGAGCGTGCTCGCCGCGTTCCTGCTGGAAGCGCTGCTGCTCGGCTTCGTCGGCGGCGTCGCGGGGCTCGCGTGCGCGTCGCTGATGCAGTTCGCGTCGTTCTCGACGACCAACTTCCAGACTTTCGCGGACTTGTCGTTCCGTTTCGTGCTGACGCCCGCGATCGTCGTGAAGACGCTGCTGTTCTCGCTCGTGATGGGGCTCGTCGGCGGGTTCCTGCCGGCGATGCGCGCCGCGCGGCTGAAGATCGTCGACGCGCTGCGCGCGCAGTGACGCGCACGGCCGCTCAGCGCACGCGCGGCACCCACGCGCCGTGGAAGCCGGCCGGCACGCGGCGCGGCAGGTGCACGGTCGCGGCCGGCCCCGCATCGATCGCGCGCGCATCGAGTATCACGACGTCGCTCGTATCCGTCGCCGCGCGGTAGACCACCACCAGCAGCCAGCCGTCGTCCTCGTCGACGCCGCCCGGGCGCGGCACGAACACGGGCTCGCCGTTCTGGTCGCCGGCCGGCACCGCGTAGCGCGTCGTCGTGCCGCGCACGTGGTCGAAGCGCATCACGCCGCGCATTTCCGTATTGTTCGGCTGCTCGGCCGCATACAAATAGCGGTAGCGGCGCCCGGTCCGGCTTTCGTTGATGCGCGGCAGTTCGATGCCGCCGTCGGCGAGCGGCCCTTCGTCGATCAGCCCGTTCGCCGTATCGATCACGTAGCGCCACAGCTCGCCGACCGGGTTGTCGGCAAAGCGGCCCGTGCGCGCGTCGAGCCGCAGGTACCACGGATAGCGCACCGCATCGAGCACGATGCACGATGCGTCGCAGTCGTACGCGTTCACGACGTGCTGGATGAAGCACGGCTCGATGCCGAACCAACGCACGTCGCCGCCGTGGCGTGCGATCACGCCGATGCGCGCGGCCCGGTCGTCGTGCCAGCGCAGCGGCATCCGGTGACCCTGCTTCAGCATCGAGAAGTCGTAGCCGACGTTCAGGTCGAGCAGCAGGCTGCGGGTTGCCGTGATCGCGAGGTCGTGCATCATCGACGGCGCGGGCACGTCGAGCGCGAGGTCGACGCGCTGCACGCCCTGCGCGTCGACGACGCCATAGCGCAGCCACGGCGCGCGCCAGTCCGCGCGAAACGCGATCAGTTCGCCCGTTTCCGGATCGACCTTCGGATGCGCGGTCATCCCGCCATCGAAACCCGCATGCCGCTCCGGCACGCCGAGCGAATCGAGCGCGGCGGTGATCGCGAACGGCGCGCCGCCCTCCGCCAGCGCGAGCAATTCGCCGGCGTGCTGCAGCACGTTCACGTTCGGATTGGTGTCGGGCAGATGCGGCGCCTGCGCGGGCGCATGCACGGCGGCCCAGCGGCGCGTGCGTGCCCAGCGGTTCCGGTAGCCGGCCGCGCGGCCGCGTTCGAACGCGATCGCGTGCAGCATCGCGGCTTCCGGCCACCACGACAGCACGTCGTTCCCTTCGAAGCGGCCGCCCGGCGGATTCGGGCCGTTGCGCAGCAGCGTGCCGTCGAGTTCGCGCGGGATGGCGCCGGTCACGCGCAGGTCGACGAGATCGACCTCGTCGGCGACCGGCGCGATCGCGCCGCGGTTCAGGTCGAATGTGGTCATCGCGTCGGACGCTCCGTCAGCAGTCTTCGGTGGACGGCGGCAAGTCGCCGCGCGCCAGCGCGAGCGCATGGTCGCGCACGTCGTCCGGCCATCCGGCAATCAGCTCGGCCAGCCGTGCCGGGTCGTTCGCATACAGCGCCCGCGCGGCCTCCTCGAACCCGGGCAGGTCGCCCGCCATCGCCGACATGAAGTGGTACGCGCGCGCCTGCGCGTCGCGGCGCCGGTCGGCCGCCGCATGCGTGCGCCGCGCGTCCTCGACAAGCTTGCGCAGCGCGACGGACGCACCGCCCGGCTGCGCGCCGAGCCATTCCCAGTGACGCGGCAGCAGCGTGACCTCGCGCGACACGACGC
>NZ_JBNCAB010000186.1:0-2986 GCF_049805555.1 Burkholderia sp. DN3021
GCCGCAGGATGCCGAGCGCGCGGCGCGTGCCGCGCTCGCGATGCAGCCGGACAGCCCGGACGCGAAGCTGCAGCTTGCCGATGCGCTGCTGGCGCAGCGCGACTGGGCGCGCGCGGAGCCGTTGCTGCGCGAATTGCTGGCCGTGCGTTCGCCGAACCCGTCGGCCGTGCGCGGCACGGCGACGCTGTATGAAAACACCGGCCGCGCGGACCGGATCGGCCCGCTGCTCGACGCGCTGCAAGGGCGCGTGACGGGCCGCGACGATCGCCGCGCGCTCGACGGCATGCGCGCCGACCTGCTCGCGAACCAGGCGCGCGCGCTCGCGGACAAGGGCGAACGCGGGCCCGCCGCGCAACGCTACGAGGCGGCCGTGCGTGCGGCGCCCGACGCGCCGTGGACGCGCTTCGCGCTCGCGCGCCTGTATCGCGACATGGGGCTGCCGCAGCTCGGCCGCACGGTGATGGACGAAGGGCTCGCGCAAAGCGATACGCCCGAGATGCGCTATGCAACGGCGCTGTACCGCAATTCGCTCGACGACGTCGCGGGCGCGCAGGCCGCGCTCGCGCCCGTCGACGATGAGCAACGCTCGGACGGGATGCGCGCGCTCGCGCGCAAGCTCGGCGCCGAAAGCACGCTGGCCGACGCGCGCGGCGCGCTCGGGCGCGGCGATCGTGCGGCATTCGCGGCATCGCTCGCGCATGCGCAGGCGAGCGCGCCGGACGATCCCGACATGCTCGCCGCGATCGGCGCGCAGTGGATCGACGCGGGCGAACCCGAGCGCGGCCTCGCGCCGTTGCGCGACTGGATCGCCGCGCATCCGCGCGAAGCCGATGCGGACGTGCGGCTGCGCTACGGCGACCTGCTCGGCAGCGCGGGGCGCGACGACGCACTCGCCGCGTGGCTCGATGCGCTGCGCCGCGAACCGTCGCTGACGCCCGCGCAGACGGCGAGGCTCGAGGACCAGTCGCTGCGGCTCGTGCTGCGGCAGACGGACGATGCGATCGCGCGGCAGGACTACGCGCAGGCGCGTGCGCTGCTCGATCGCGCGAGCCCGGCCGGCCGGGCGGACAAGCGCCATGCGCTCGAACTGGCCGATCTCGAACGCGCGCAGGGCCATTACGGCGCGGCGCGCGACGCGCTCGCACCGGTCGTCGCGCGCACGCCGGACGATACCGATACGCAGCTTGCGCTTGCGCGGATCGACGAGGACAGCGGCAACCGTGCGGCCGCGCTCGTGCGGGTGCAGGCCGTGCTCGCACGCACGCCGGACGACGACGTCGACACGCAACTGTCGGCCGTGCGCCGCCTGAACGCGCTGCGCCGTCCGGACGACGCCGCGCAGGTGACCGGCCGGCTGCAGGCCGCGCATCCGGCGCGTGCGGACGTGACGGTCGCGGCCGGGCGCGTGGCCGAGGCTCAGGGCCGCTATGACGACGCGGCGTCGCTGTACCGGCTGTCGCGGTCGCAGGAACGCATGGCGGGCGTGAGCCCGGGCCGCGACGGGCTGACGCCCGCGCAGGCCGCGTTCGCGGATCTCGAACAGCGGCGCAACCCCGAGATCGAGACCGGCTGGATGCCCGCGTACAAGTCGGGCGACGAAGGCATCTCGTCGTATCGCGCGCAGCAGGTGCCGATCTACCTGCAGATGCCGATCCGCTACGACGGGCATGTGTTCGCGCAGATCGACACCGTGCATCTGGATCCGGGCACGCTCGATACGAGCGACCCGAACGCGTATTCGCTGAAGACCTTCGGGACCTACGCGGCGCTCAGGGCATCGAACGGGCTGCCGCCCCCGTTCCAGTCGAATCAGCAGGCCGCCGCGCTGATCGCGAATCCGCCGGGCTCGCTGCACCAGTCGACGACGGGCGTCGCGCTCGGCGCCGGCTATCGCACGGATGCTTGGCGCTTCGATCTCGGCACGTCGCCGCTCGGTTTCCCCGTGCATTACCTCGTCGGCGGCGTGCGCTACCGTTTCGACGCCGGCCCGGCGAGCTTCAGCGTGAATGCGTCGCGGCGGCCGGAAACGAGCAGCGTGCTGTCGTACGCGGGGATGCGCGACCCGTGGACGGGCGCGGTCTGGGGCGGCGTGCGCCGCGACGGCGTGAACCTGCGTGCGTCGGTCGACGTCGGCCGCACGAACCTGTTCGCGGAACTCGGCGCGGGCGTGCTGTCCGGCCGCAACGTCGAACGCAACGCGGAAGTCACGCTGCGCGCCGGGTTCACGGTGCCCGTGTACGAGCGCGCGACGATGAAGGTCAGCACCGGGCTCGTCGGCAATGCGTGGCACTACGCGCAGAACCTGCGCTACTACACGTACGGGCAGGGCGGTTACTACAGCCCGCAGCGCTACCTGTCGCTCGGCGTGCCGATCGAATGGGCGGGGCGGCGCGACGCGCTGTCGTGGGACCTGACCGTCACGGGCGGAATCTCGAACAGCTACGAGAAGGATTCGCTGTTTTACCCGACGTTTTCGGACCAGCGGGCCGCGCAGGTGGCGGCCGGGTTCGTGTACGCGGGCAGCTCGACACGCGGCGTGTCGTTCTCGTACGGCGTGAACGGTATCGTCGAGTACCGCGTGAACCCGCACCTGAGCGTCGGCGCGCAACTGCATGTCGACCGGTCGCACGACTACGCGCCGAGTTCGGCGCTCGTGTACCTGCGCTATGCGTTCGATGCGCGCGCGCAGCCCAGCTGGCTCGTCACGCCGACGCCGGTGCGGCTTTATTCGGATTACTAGGGTCTGCTTGCATATGGAACGTACATGCGAATGCCCGAAATCGCTCGTAGGGCAAGAAGTGAGGAGCGCCGTTTGGCCGAGCCAAACAAGCGACGAGCGACGCCGCCATACGGGCGATTCCGGGCATTCCCCTGGAATGGATTTTTTAATTTGGGGTTGCCACGAGAACGGCCGCTCGCCGCGTTGCGCTCCTTGCGAATACGTCAGTATTCGCGGCGTCGCGCGCCTCGCGAGCGGCCGTTCTCG
>NZ_JBNCAB010000187.1:0-2942 GCF_049805555.1 Burkholderia sp. DN3021
CCGTCGCGCGGGCCGGCCGCCTCGGGCAGCCGCGGCGTGACGCGCCGCACGTAGCGCCCCTGCGCGAACAGCAGCGGGCCGAGGGCGGCGGTGGCGAGCGGGTATCCCATGGTGTCGATCCGGTGGCGTTTCAGGCGGTTCATGCGGGCCCGGCGCGCGGCGCCGCCGGTGTGCGCATATTGTGGCCGATCGGTGCGCGAACGGGGCCGGATTGGCCGGACGGACAGGGCGCGGCCGGGCGATCGGCCCGCACGGCCCCGTCCGGCGGCGCTCCCGAAATACGCGCTGCCGACGTGTTAACATGCGCGTCCTGCCCGCGTGTCCGCCTGCTTCGCCAGCCTGCCGCGCACGGCATCCTCCCGGCGTTCCGCCGTCAACCGCAACACCATCCGTCATCATGTCCGCAGGCCTCAATCCCGCCCAGAACGAAGCGGTGCGCTACCTCGACGGTCCCTGTCTCGTGCTCGCCGGCGCGGGCAGCGGCAAGACCCGCGTGATCACGCAGAAGATCGCGCACCTGATCGAAGCGAAAGGCTTCGAGCCGCGCCACATCGCCGCCGTCACGTTCACGAACAAGGCGGCCGCGGAAATGCGCGAGCGCGTGTCGAAGCTGCTCGAGGGCAAGACGCTCACCACGCCCGGCAAGGAAGGCCGCAAGGTGCCCGTCAACCAGCTCACCGTCTGCACGTTCCATTCGCTCGGCGTGCAGATCCTGCGCCAGGAGGCCGAGCACGTCGGCCTGAAGCCGCAGTTCTCGATCATGGATTCGGACGACTGCTTCGGGATGATCCAGGAGCAGCTCGGCACCACCGACAAGGGGCTGATCCGCAAGATCCAGAGCATCATCTCGCTGTGGAAGAACGGCCTGATCATGCCCGACGAGGCGATGGCGATCGCGGCCAACGAGGACGAGCACCAGGCCGCGCTGGTCTACCGCAACTACGTCGCGACGCTGCATGCGTACCAGGCGGTCGACTTCGACGACCTGATCCGCCTGCCCGCCGAGCTGTTCGCGAAGAACGAGCAGGTGCGCGACCGCTGGCAGAACAAGCTGCGCTACCTGCTGATCGACGAGTACCAGGACACCAACGCGTGCCAGTACGAGCTGCTGAAGCTGCTCGCCGGCCCGCGCGCCGCGTTCACGGCGGTCGGCGACGACGACCAGGCGATCTACGGCTGGCGCGGCGCGACGCTCGAGAACCTCGCGCAGCTCGGCAAGGATTTCCCGAAGCTGCACCTGGTCAAGCTCGAGCAGAACTACCGGTCGACGGTGCGGATCCTGACCGCCGCGAACAACGTGATCGCGAACAACCCGAAGCTGTTCGAGAAGAAGCTGTGGTCCGAGCACGGGATGGGCGATTCGATCACCGTCACGCCGTGCAACGACGAGGAGCACGAGGCCGAATCGGTCGTGTTCCGGCTGTCCGCGCACAAGTTCGAGCGGCGCGCGCAGTTCCGCGACTACGCGATCCTGTATCGCGGCAACTTCCAGGCGCGCATCTTCGAGCAGGTGCTGCGGCGCGAGCGGATCCCGTACGTGCTGTCCGGCGGCCAGTCGTTCTTCGACAAGGCCGAGATCAAGGACCTGTGCGCGTACCTGCGGCTGATCGCGAACGCCGACGACGATCCCGCGTTCATCCGCGCGGTCACGACGCCGCGCCGCGGGATCGGCAACACGACGCTCGAGGCGCTCGGCTCGTTCGCGGGGCAGGCGAAGGTGTCGCTGTTCGAGGCCGTGTACATGGGCGGCATCGAGGCGCGGCTGTCCGCGCGCCAGGTCGAGCCGCTCAGGATGTTCTGCGACTTCATCCAGCGCCTGACCGAGCGCGCGGACAAGGAGCCCGCGACCGTCGTGCTCGACGACATGATGGAGGCGATCCACTACGAGGCGTACCTGTACGACGCGTTCGACGAGCGGCAGGCGCAGTCGAAGTGGCAGAACGTGCTCGAATTCCTCGAATGGCTGAAGCGCAAGGGCACGAAGCCAGAGACGGAGGCCGTCGACGGCGAGGCGGAAGGCTTCCACAACGCGGACGGGCTCGCCGATACGGGCAAGAACCTGCTCGGCCTGATCCAGACCGTCGCGCTGATGTCGATGCTCGAGGGCAAGGACGAGGATCCGGACGCCGTGCGGCTGTCGACCGTCCATGCGTCGAAGGGGCTCGAGTATCCGCACGTGTTCCTGGTCGGCGTCGAGGAGGGCATCATGCCGCACCGCGGCGGCAGCGAGGACGACGGCCCGATCGACAGCGAGCGGATCGAGGAAGAGCGCCGGCTGATGTACGTCGCGATCACGCGCGCGCAGCGCAGCCTGCACCTGAACTGGTGCAAGAAGCGCAAGCGGGCGCGCGAGACGGTCGTGTGCGAGCCGTCTCGCTTCATCCCCGAGATGGGCCTCGACGAAGCGCCGCCGCCCACGCCGGAAGAAGCGCCGATGTCGCCGAAGGATCGGCTCGCGAGCCTGAAGGCGTTGCTGCAGAAGTGATGCGGCGGCGCCGTCGGGCGCACGGCGATCCGGCAGCCGGCGATCCGGCGGCCCGGCAAAACAAAACCCCCGCGATGCGCGTGCGCCGCGGGGGTTTTTTACGGGTGGGCCGGTGTTACTTCGACGCGTTGACCATGTAGTCGACGGCCGCCTTCACGTCGGCATCCGACGCGTTCGCCCCGCCCTTCGGCGGCATCGCGCCCTTGCCGTGCAGCGCGTAGTTGTAGACCGTATCCATCGAGTCCTTCAGGCGCGGCGCCCAGTCTTCCTTGCTGCCGAACTTCGGCGCGCCGAGCACGCCTGCCGCGTGGCAGGCCTGGCAGGTCGACGTGTACAGCGCCTTGCCGGCGGTTGCCGCATCGGCGCTGGCCGGTGCGGCCGCGGGCTGTTCGCCGGCCTTCGGGATCGCGGCGATCGCGGCCTGCGCCGCGGCGATCTGCGCGCTCGCGGCGTCGGC
>NZ_JBNCAB010000188.1:0-2912 GCF_049805555.1 Burkholderia sp. DN3021
CAGACTTGTTATAGGATCAAGCCTTACGGGCAATTAGTATCAGTTAGCTGAACGCATTACTGCGCTTACACACCTGACCTATCAACGTCCTGGTCTCGAACGACCCTTCAAGGGGATCTAGTCCCCAGGGATATCTCATCTTAAGGCGAGTTTCCCGCTTAGATGCTTTCAGCGGTTATCTCTTCCGAACATAGCTACCCGGCGATGCCACTGGCGTGACAACCGGTACACCAGAGGTTCGTCCACTCCGGTCCTCTCGTACTAGGAGCAGCCCCCTTCAAATATCCAACGCCCACGGCAGATAGGGACCAAACTGTCTCACGACGTTTTAAACCCAGCTCACGTACCTCTTTAAATGGCGAACAGCCATACCCTTGGGACCGGCTACAGCCCCAGGATGAGATGAGCCGACATCGAGGTGCCAAACACCGCCGTCGATATGAACTCTTGGGCGGTATCAGCCTGTTATCCCCAGAGTACCTTTTATCCGTTGAGCGATGGCCCTTCCATACAGAACCACCGGATCACTATGACCTGCTTTCGCACCTGCTCGACTTGTCGGTCTCGCAGTTAAGCACGCTTATGCCATTGCACTATCAGCACGATTTCCGACCGTACCTAGCGTACCTTCGTACTCCTCCGTTACGCTTTGGGAGGAGACCGCCCCAGTCAAACTGCCTACCATGCACTGTCCCCGACCCGGATCACGGGCCAAGGTTAGAACCTCAAACAAACCAGGGTGGTATTTCAAGGACGGCTCCACCGAAACTAGCGTTCCGGTTTCATAGCCTCCCACCTATCCTACACAGATCGGTTCAAAGTCCAATGCAAAGCTACAGTAAAGGTTCATGGGGTCTTTCCGTCTAGCCGCGGGTAGATTGCATCATCACAAACACTTCAACTTCGCTGAGTCTCGGGAGGAGACAGTGTGGCCATCGTTACGCCATTCGTGCAGGTCGGAACTTACCCGACAAGGAATTTCGCTACCTTAGGACCGTTATAGTTACGGCCGCCGTTTACCGGGACTTCAATCAAGAGCTTGCACCCCATCATTTAATCTTCCGGCACCGGGCAGGCGTCACACCCTATACGTCCACTTTCGTGTTTGCAGAGTGCTGTGTTTTTATTAAACAGTCGCAGCCACCAGTTTATTGCAACCCCTTCACCCTCTGCGCGCAGGCGCATCAAGCTACAAGGGCGTACCTTATCCCGAAGTTACGGTACCAATTTGCCGAGTTCCTTCTCCCGAGTTCTCTCAAGCGCCTTAGAATACTCATCTCGCCCACCTGTGTCGGTTTGCGGTACGGTCATCGTTAGACTGAAGCTTAGAGGCTTTTCTTGGAACCACTTCCAATTGCTTCGCTCCCTAAGGAGCTCGCGCCACACCCTTGAATTGCGCGCCCGGATTTGCCTAAGCGCCTTCTCCAATGCAGCGACCGGGACTTCCAACACCCGGACAACCTTCCGCGATCCGTCCCCCCATCGCATCTAACAATGGTGCAGGAATATTGACCTGCTTCCCATCAGCTACGCATTTCTGCCTCGCCTTAGGGGCCGACTCACCCTACGCCGATGAACGTTGCGTAGGAAACCTTGGGCTTACGGCGAGGGGGCCTTTCACCCCCTTTATCGCTACTCATGTCAGCATTCGCACTTCCGATACCTCCAGCACGCTTTTCAACGCACCTTCGCAGGCTTACGGAACGCTCTCCTACCATGCGAGCAGAGCTCGCATCCGCAGCTTCGGTATATAGCTTAGCCCCGTTACATCTTCCGCGCAGGACGACTCGATCAGTGAGCTATTACGCTTTCTTTAAAGGGTGGCTGCTTCTAAGCCAACCTCCTGACTGTTTTAGCCTTCCCACTTCGTTTCCCACTTAGCTATATTTGGGGACCTTAGCTGGCGGTCTGGGTTGTTTCCCTCTTGACACCGGACGTTAGCACCCGATGTCTGTCTCCCGTGATTGCACTCTTCGGTATTCGGAGTTTGCTATGGCGGGGTAATCTGCAATAGACCCCCCAACCATGACAGTGCTCTACCCCCGAAGGTGAGACACGAGGCACTACCTAAATAGTTTTCGGAGAGAACCAGCTATTTCCAAGTTTGTTTAGCCTTTCACCCCTATCCACAGCTCATCCCCTAACTTTTCAACGTTAGTGGGTTCGGACCTCCAGTACGTGTTACCGCACCTTCATCCTGGCCATGGATAGATCACTTGGTTTCGGGTCTACGCCCAGCAACTGAACGCCCTATTCGGACTCGCTTTCGCTACGCCTGCCCTATACGGTTAAGCTTGCTACTGAACGTAAGTCGCTGACCCATTATACAAAAGGTACGCCGTCACCCCTTACGAGGCTCCGACTGTTTGTATGCATGCGGTTTCAGGATCTATTTCACTCCCCTCCCGGGGTTCTTTTCGCCTTTCCCTCACGGTACTGGTTCACTATCGGTCGATCACGAGTATTTAGCCTTGGAGGATGGTCCCCCCATCTTCAGACAGGATTTCACGTGTCCCGCCCTACTTGTCGCACACCTAGTTCTTTCATACTGTTTTCGCCTACAGGGCTATCACCTGCTATGGCCGCACTTTCCAGAGCGTTCGGCTAACAATACAAATAAAGAGTGCAAGGCTCATCCCATTTCGCTCGCCACTACTTTGGGAATCTCGGTTGATTTCTTTTCCTGCGGTTACTTAGATGTTTCAGTTCACCGCGTTCGCTTCACTGGACCTATGTATTCAGTCCAGGATGACCCAAAAGGGCCGGGTTTCCCCATTCGGACATCTACGGATCAAAGCTCGTTTGCCAGCTCCCCGTAGCTTTTCGCAGGCTACCGCGTCCTTCATCGCCTGTGATCGCCAAGGCATCCACCACATGCACTTGTTCGCTTGACCCTATAACGAGTCTGTCTC
>NZ_JBNCAB010000189.1:0-2912 GCF_049805555.1 Burkholderia sp. DN3021
AATCCCGGTGACTGAAAGCACACCGGCTCCTCAAGCGCTGGCCGCCTGATCATGCCGCCCGACCCGCGTACACCAGACTTGACGATTGCTCGCAAGCAGGCGCCGCGAAGGCGAGATAGTTGCCGGCGAGCTTGTCGTAACGAGTGGAGACGCGACGAAAATGTTTGATGCGATTGAAAAAGCGTTCGACGATGTTCCGAGTTCGGTACAGCACGCGGCTGTAGCGACGCCTGGTCTTTCGATTCGAGCGCGGCGGAATAACGGCCTTCGCACGCGCAGTGCGGATGGTGTTCACGAAGGCATCCGAGTCATAGACTTTGTCGGCGATCACGGCACCCGTGCGCAGATGTTCGACCAATTCGTGCGCACAGGAAATGTCCGAGACCTGTCCTTCGGTGGCGATCATTCGCAGAGGTCGCCCAGCTTCATCGACAGCCGGATGCAGCTTGGTCGTCAGTCCACCACGCGAACGCCCGAGCGCTTGCGGGCCGCTTTTTTCGCGCGCCGGCCGAATGCTGGTGGGCCCGCACGATGGTCGAGTCGATCAGCACGCGTTTGATCTCGGTCTCGTCGGACACCGCATGCGCGACTCGTTCCCACACACCTTTGCGACGCCACCGAGAGAAGCGCATGTACACCGTATGCCATCTTCCGAATTCCTTGGGCAAATCGCGCCACGGGCAGCCCGTTCGGCCGATCCAGAGAACCGCTTCGACAAACCAACGATTGTCGGCCGCCGTTCGCCCCGGATCGCCGTCCTTGCCCGGTAGTGCAGATTCGATTCGTGCCCATACCTCGTCGCTCAGTAACGTTCGAATCATCTTGACCTGCTCGCGCAAAAGACAAGATGTAAACACATTTCATCGAATGTAAACAGACCCTAGTCCGCGTAGCGCCCAGAATTCTTGCATGTGGCCGGTGATCTGCCGCATGCCCCAGTTGAACAGGCGGTAGAACATGAAAATCAGTTCGAGGTACGCATCGCTGTATGTCTGCGCCTGCCCCGACACGCCCTTTACGTAAGGCGCATCGTTGATGAACAGCGCCTTCAGATTGCCGTTGGGACAGTACAGGCTGAGTTGCCCGCGCCGCTTCAGGCTCTCGTTGTATTCGTGCGCGTTGGTTACCGCGTAGTTCGGCTTCGCCCGCTTGCGCGGCTCACCCGTCTTGAGTTTCGCTTTGTAAGGTATGAAAGCGCCAGCCGGATAGGTCAATGCGTTCTTTCTACCTGCTCCTCGGCTGCCGCGCAAGGGCCCTGCTGAACAAAGCCTTCAGGGCCGACTTCTAGTTGAGAGGATTGTACCCCGTCGTCGGACGCTTTGTCCGGCGACGATAACATTACGTTTACATTACATTTATATTAATATAATATTTGGCTTGCTTCAATTTGAAAGCCATTGCCAACTACCTTGCCGGCAGATGGAGATCGTTATTCATTGCAAGAAAGGGGAGGTTGTGCATAGCCGCATAATCTCATCGTCCGAGCTTTTTGAAGGCTGAAAGGCGAATTACGCAGGTTACAAAGAGCGCGGCGGTAATGTGCTTGTTTTTGATGCGCTAGCTCCATCTGCGGAGATTTTATATTTCGCGATATATTTCGGCATTTTAATTTCATGGATTATATAAAATATGACAAAACGCAAAAACAGTAAAATCCCCGTAATCGCACTGCTTGTTGCGACTCTGTCCGTTGATGTCTCGGCACAACATTACAATGACGCTACTGCTGGGCGTAATGTATCCGGGGTTGCTCAAGAATTCAACGCGCCTAAGTTGGATTCAATTGAGGCGATCGAGGCAAATCGACTTGTCAATGGATTCGATGCTATCGCTGGAAGTCATGGTACGGTTCATCTGCTTGACACTTCCGGAAAAGTTGATATCGAAATAAAAGTAAATTCCAAGAGCGATACTCTTGCGGAAATGGATGACGGGAGATTCAAGAAATCATTTGATACCTATAAAGGGACTGTTAACGGTCAGCCAGCGATGCTGGTGCGATGGGATGATCGATTAAGTATCTCATGGATTGTCAACGGCTCCGAACAAAGGATGCTTCGGGAGTTCGTGAAGGATAGCCCCGAAAGGACTCGTATCCCAGAAAAAATCCGCAAAATCAATCCATTGAATTATGCTAAAAGTGGAAGCGATATTCTTGTCGATTCGCCAATTGCCGGGTCCCAGGCCGCAGTCTCTAAGCGCAAAAAGCGTATGGCAAGCGATTCGCCTACCTCAAATGAGATTATCGCTGTTCATGTTTTTGTACATCAGGATACCGGCGCAACTGATTTCGGCTCAATCCACGCTGGTTATTTTGCGTGGTGGAGTGATCACATGGCAAAGGACATTCTTCCTGGTGTGCGAGTGCGAGTTCGCTTTATATTCAATGAGGATGGGATCAATAATATGGCCTATAGAAATCTTGAGGGTGGCAGAGAGGCTGCGCTCAAAAATTTTGGAGAAAGGGTTGTGGAATATCGGAATAAAAATTCCATATTTGGGAGTGGCATCACAAATAAATTTCTTCTGTTTACCGAATACAGTTTAGATTCGACAACTCTTGGTATAGCGAAATTTGGGCAGGACTTCGCTATCGCCAGCAATGACGATTATAACGTTGGGGCCCATGAGTTGGGGCACCTAATGGGTGCTATACACGACGATGGAGTTGTAAATTATAATGGCTGGTGGTGCGATACAATTATGAGCTGGCCTGTACCATTTCGCAGTAGTTGCTATACCTATAGCGAAGCGTCCAAGCAGAGAATTCGCGAGTATTTTAGGAATCACGCAGGTTTCCAGCTTCCTGGTTGATTCTCGATAGGGCACCTCGAAACCCCGCTCTTTTGAACTAACTCTGCCGTGACGACACCGCGACTTGGCCGATTCGCGGCCCACTCGAAGGGCGGTGA
>NZ_JBNCAB010000190.1:0-2789 GCF_049805555.1 Burkholderia sp. DN3021
CACGCAGCTGCTGCCCCATCGCTGGACGCCAACCGACGCTTGACCATCTCGGCGATCGGTCCCGTCAAGATGACTTCGCCGGGGGCTTACCTTCGGATCGAACCTACCCAGTAGTATCGATCATGAGAATTGGCACGAAAAGCTCAGAACTGCATTCTGAGGTCTGGGGCGCCAATAGTTCAACGAGACAGGATCTGACCGCGGCCTTCGCCTCGTTGTATGACAGGGGCGTCAAGATTGCTCGCGTCAGTAAATGGTTCTGCTTTCTCAATCAGCGGCGATTTGCCATCTATGATTCGCGAGTGTCAGTGGCGCTTCGGGATTGTCGTGACGATCAAGGCAAGCGCGTTTCCAATTGTGCCGCGTCGGGCACCGAAGGGCGTTAAACAGTGGCCGGGAGCGACTGTTATGTCTCCCGTTCGGGCAGCTGATGTCTACGTCGATTACATCGCCGTCACGCAGTCGACCGCCAGAATGTTGAATCAGAGGAAGATTGGGCGACTGGGTGCAAGCTGGCGGCAAGACGATCCAGAGAGCGGTTGGTGGCCGGCACACGTCGAGATGGCGTTATTCATGGCCGGTGATGTGTGGCCGAACTATAGCGCATCGTGATCTCATTCGATCGGCGCAAGCTACAGTCGTGCGTTCCCAAACCCAACCGCCCCTGTTCAAAAGTTTGCAAGTGACTCTCAATGCATTTTGCAAGGCGCAATGAGCGGCACGGAACGCAGGTGCCTCGACATTGGCCAGATGGGTCAATTGCGACCATCCTTATAGGGCCAGCGGGCGTTGGGGAAGGGGCTTGGGGAGTGTGGAGAGGGGGCTGCGGCTGAAGAATTTCATCGCTTTCGGTTGCCATGCTGAAGTGGAGCTGAAGAAAAGATGAGGCTGCTGTAATGGAAATTTGCTGAAGTCTCGCGGTCGGTTCTTCGTTACAATAAAGAAGCCAAAAACGGGTTCGGATCGATGGCTGTCGACGCGAGAGTTGCATGTTCATTTCCAATCAAAAAGAGCAGTTCAACGTGGCCTATGTCCACGCGATGGCGAGCCAGGCTGGTTTGAACACCGGAAACATGAAGGTCGATAACCAAAGCATCGACCTCGATGTTGACGGTATCTTCCCGACTGCAACTAAAAACCGGTTCCCAAAAATCAGCCTGCAGTTGAAAGCCACTTCACAGAAAATGGTGAGGGACGGTGTCATCAAGTTTCCGCTTCCACGCAAGAACTACGATGATCTGAAAAACGACCGACTTATCGTGCCTAGATATTTGGTCGTGCTTCTGGTGCCCGACGATCCCGACGCTTGGATTCAGCACCACTCTCAGCATATGAGTCTCCACAACACGTGCTATTGGATGTCGATTAAGAATGATCCGACGGTGAAGAACAAATCGAAGGTAACAATCGATATTCCGCTGACGCAGCGTTTGGACACTGATGCCTTGTTGCACCTTGTAGCGTTGGCCAGCGAAGGGAAACACGCATGAGCCGCGATGACGTAATCAAGCAGATCGGCGATCTTAGGTGGGGCGATCTACAGTCCTATCTCACTGCGTCCGGCTGGATTGACGATGGCGCTTTCGGGCCGTTTGCATCGATATGGCATCGCGCTGACCGGGGCGACGCTCAGGTGTTGCTGCCGACGTCGGAAGAGGCTGAAGATTTTTGGCCTCGGCTGGCAGATGCCGTTATGGCAATCGCTGCATTCGAAGACCGATCAACTGGGGACGTGATCACGGCCGTAAGCCATAGCTTCGGGGATGTGATTAGTATCCGTGTGATCCACGACGACGTCGAAGGGGGGACGATCCCGGCCGTCGACGGAGTGGCTCTGAACGAGAAGGCGCTTGAACTGCTGACCGCCGCGTCCATGTCGTTTCTGTCGAAGAGGCAATACCATTCGCGGCCAACGGCCGTGACCAACGCGTTTCTCGATACCCTTAGGCTGGGCCAAACCGCCAAAGGTAGTTATGTTGTAAACCTATTTGCCCTCCTGCCTGATCCGTCGATCAATCAGCCGGCGCTGGGGAACGTGCCAATGACAAACAACATCATCGCGAACCTTTCGTCAGGATTGAAGGCGCTCAACCACGCGGTCAGCTTGAGGGGCAAAAAGAGAGACGAGCAAAAGGCGCTCGATGAAGCCGTTGCAGCCGGTGCCAGCGCAAACATGTGTGACGCGTTGGTAGGGATTAGTGGCCGTGACAAGAGCAGGGCGTTCGAGATTTCGATCACCCCACTGCGCCCGGGAAACGATGCACTGGGTTCAGTGAAATTTTCGTTTGGTAAGGACAAGGTGGAGCGCCTGGAGAAGGCATCTGAGTATTACAGGCGCACCTACACTGCGAAAGACAAAACGATCCAAGGTTACATCAAGCGCCTTGACAGGGCGCATGGCGAGAAGCATGGGACTGTTCTCGTTGCAGCTGTCGTCGATGACAGCGAGAAAATGGTGGAGGTAGACTTGGGTCCGAGGGACTATAAGCGAGCAATTGCCGCCCACGCTGAGGATGCGCTGGTCCAGTGTTCCGGCGACGTGCTCATCAAGCCTCGTAGCGCAATTTTGCTAAATCCCACGGGGTTTCGTGTCCTCAACGGCGGTGACGGCCTGTTTCCGGCAGAGGGCGCGGTCAAACCAGGAAAGACGAGATAGCGACGGGGTTGACGTCGTCTGGCGGGATGACGCTGTTTTTAGATGTATTAGCCGGGACTCGATCTGACAGGTAGTCGGGCCTACAAAGAACGAGCCATCAATGGGGGATGAGTTTCTCCTTGGCTAGTTCGAG
>NZ_JBNCAB010000191.1:0-2787 GCF_049805555.1 Burkholderia sp. DN3021
CTTCGTCACCTGGACCAAGGAAACCATCGACGCCGAGCTGGCCGAACTACTGGCCGGGTTCGGCACCAAATTTCAAACCAATTTCTCGTGAACACTCAATGCTACTTCATGCGATTGCCCTGGCGATTGCGAATGCACCTGACGATTGTTGAGCCTCATGCAACCCGATCCTGCCTATCATCGACAGTAACGATCGGTCGGGGTGAAAGGACCGGTAGATCGTGGGTCGTGGTGGCTTTGTTCGACAGGGTATGCGCTCAGTTGGTTGCGGCCGCAATTAGGCTATTTTGACGCAAACCGCCTTGCCGAAGCTGTTCCACCGGTTCACGAGATTCGCGATGATCACGCCCTCGCGCTGCTGCGATTCGAATCGGCGTGTCAGCAGTCGCGATCCGATGCAACGCTTGATCCACGAGATCTGCGCCTCGCCCCGTGCGCGCTTGCCATACCCGTACTTGTTGTGGAACGCATGGATGCCTTTCTCCTTAATGTAGCCGACAATCTGGTCGTGCCAGCGTGTCGTCGGCTGGTCATGAACCACCGCATTCGCCGGCGGCGGTATCACGGGCAGCACACCGCAGGCCGACCATGCTTCGGTCTGCGCGATGCTGTAGTACGCGCCGTCGGCAATCACGCAGTCGACGGGCGCATCGACCGCCAGCACGGCATCCAATCCTGCCTCGTCGGACACATCGTCCTCGGTGACCACGATGGCGTGAATGTTCATTTCCGGATCGATCGACAGGTGGACCTTGCGCCACGGCGTTCGGCTCGCGTCGCGGCCGTACTTCTGGCGATGCCATTCGCTGGCCCGGCCGAAGCACATGCCGGTGCTGTCGACGATCAGGCTGATCGCTTCGCCGTTGGCCAGACGGTCGGCCACCCGCTGACAACGCTGCCGCACCGGGACCGCCAGCGTCGCGAAGCGCTCGCTGAACTGCCCGAAGCTTGGCACGGCGATCTCGAGTCCACGCAGTCGCCAGTACTCTTCCATGAGGCCGGTGATCTGGCGCATCGCCCAACCGAACAATCGATAGAACGTATAGATCAGCTCGATGTAGGCGTTCGTGTAGGTCAGGGTACGCCCAGACACACCCCGCACATACGGCCGGGCATTGATGAACAGCGCCTTCAGATCGCCGTGCGGGCAGTAGAGGCTGAGCTGGCCTCGCCGCTTCAGGCTCTGATTGTAGGCGCGGGCGTTTGCGACCCGATACGTCTGTTTCGGGCGTTTGCGCGGCGCAACGGATTTCAGGCTGGCTTTGTATGCCACTGAACGTTCACGAGGCGGATAGATCAATGGCCCTTTCTACTCGACCTCACGCTGCCGCGCAACTACCCCTTCCGAACAAAGCCAGGTGCCGGTAGCGCTTGACGACCGTGTCATGCACGGGATGCGCGCCAGCCACCTCCGGATGCGGGAAGCGGCTTCCAGCAGTGAAGTCGATCTGGATCGTCAGCCGCTTGGCGGCCACGTCGAAATCGACGCCGCTCACGAACCACGGATCGCTCACACCCAATGCGGCTTCGAACAGCTGGCTATGCATGACTTCCCTTCGTCTTGTAATGCGAAAAAACGGACGATACCACCCACTTTAAATTCAACATAGGCCCTTATTGCGACAGAACCATTTTATTCATTAAATCTATAAGTAATCCTATTTAAATTGACGCCCCCTTGGCCGATTGACACTATCGCGCCATAGCCCACAGAACCGATTCGACTATAGCTCATGAACATTATCTCCTCGACACCAGCAGCGCCAAGCGCACCCCACCGACTTCAACCCAACGCAGAAAGCGCTTGCGCTTCGCGGCGTGACGACTCGCGCGCATCGCTGGCGAATACGATCTCGAGGGTGAGGCAGGACCCGCACCTCACGCCCGGAACTCGGCGAGAGGGCGCGCATGCGCCGACCGAGGGGCCGGCGGCCCAGCGTGGCCCGAATAACGTGCGCACGCTCGCCGACCAGATCCGGACTCCAAGACTGTGGTTCCATCAGGGCGGGGATCTGGTGCCGATCCTGGTGACGCTGTCAGCGCTATGGCCGCAGGAGCGCGCGCTGAGGATTCTGAACGAGAACTATGACGTGCTGACATCGCTCGGAGCACGCCAGTCAGATCGTGAGCCGGTGACGCTGGTGCTGCGGGGCATGCATTACAGTGCGTTGATAGATGGCATTGAGATTGACCCCGCCCGTGATGGAGAGTGTTTCTATCATGCGCTCCTGGCCGCGCTCGGCAAGGAGGATGCGGGCGCGATGAAGCGGCAGCTCGGCCTGCCGGACCATGCCTCGGAGATGGCGGTCATTCGCGCCTTGAGGGCGCATCTTGCGGACTATGTGGAGGCCAATCCGCAGCTTGTCGAGCCGTATATCGCCGAGAGTAGCCCGCCGCAAGTCCGAGTCGCTTGGGAGGAATCAACACGTGGCGCAGCGCCCGATCAGATGGGCGCAGACGACGCAACGGCCAAGGAGAAGCGCCAGAGCGAGAAGAGCCAGAGCAGGTATTCCGCCGTGGATAATGCCAAGTCATTTGATGAAGCCATTGAGGCATACAAGAAGGAGCCGCATAGCCATCTGCCAATTTGGGAACCTAGCCCACAGCGTCGGTGGTTGGAGCCGCTTGTACGGCTCCTCGGTATGTCGATGCCTTTAGTCCAAAATTGGGCACAAGGAAGACCTCTGCTGGGGCCACTTCCTGAGCCGAGAAGAAACGATCTGGCAATCGATGACCCTGACAGACGCGTATACGCATTTATGAATAGTGCGGCCGGTAGAGAGAGGC
>NZ_JBNCAB010000192.1:0-2702 GCF_049805555.1 Burkholderia sp. DN3021
GCCGGCAGCAAGACGGCCGCCGCGCCGGTCGTGCCGTGCCCGGCCGTCCCGACGTCCGGCGGCGACGCCGGCGCGACGGGCAAGTCCGGCGGCGCATGAGCCGGCAGTGCTGACGGACGTCCGAAGAACCGTTCGCCGGTGCGGCTTCGTCCGACGCGGCGCGTCTGCCGGCAGCCGCTTGCATGACGCTGCCGCAGCCGATCGCACAGCGCGCCTTCATCGGCCGAACGGCGACTTTGCATTGTTTGTCAAAGTCGGCCGGAACCGGCACCATGCAACGCGGTCGGCTTGCGTTTTCCGGCCCGATTGACGATCCTACGCACTTTCAGGCTCGCGCCGCTCGTCGTGCGCGCGAGCCGGCGGCACCGGGCCGCATTCGGCCCGACTGCCGTGCCTCCCCGCGCCCGGACGCGATCGGCGTGCACCGCAGCGGGGCAGCCGTACCGCGGGTCGCCGCGCATCGTCCGGCAACCGGCCCCGTCTCACCCGTTCTCCCCGGCGCCGCGCCGCATTCCCGGCAGGCATCCCGAACCCGCCCGTCCAGGGCTTTCGCTATTCCGTTTATGTTTCGTTCCCTGACGACCCTGATCAAGAAGTGGCGCGCGTCGCGCAATGCCGGCCACCAGCTCGATGCGCTGCTCGCGCACGCCGACGCCGATGCGTCGTACGCCGAGCGCAGCGAATGGCTGATCGAGCTCGCGCACTGGCTGCGCCGCAACGGCACGATGCAGGACGCGCCGGCCGAGCGCGACGCCGACGCACGCGCGTATCCGGCCCATGCGCGGCTGCGCTACCTGTTCCACGTGCTCGATCGCAACCCCGCATGGAAATCGCATGCCGCGCGCATCCTGCGCGGCATCCTGCGCGAGTGCGACGGCATCTCGCTGCTGTGCGACGCCGGCATGCCCGTGCACTCGGGCTTCTTCGGCGCGCTGTTCGAGCGGATCGACTCGTCGCTGATCCCGCCCGCGCCGAACCGCCGCGAACTGTCGGCGCTGTTCACGCTGATGTTCCCGGCACCCGGGGACGCGCAATGGATCGACGCGCTGCCCGACGACCTGCTCGCGCGCCTCGCCGAGCTGTTCTCGTTCGACGTCACCGACGAAGAGCGCCACGAGCCCGGCTCGTTCTCGCGCGATCTGCTGGCCGCGCTGCACAACCTGACCTGCCAGATCAGCTCGACCGGCCTGTCGCAGACGGTGCGCAGCCGGCTGTCCGACGACGATGCGCGCCAGCCGCTCGAAACGCAGCCGTTCTATCGCCTCACGCGCGCGATGCTCGCGGTCGAGACCGCACACGCGGCCGTCGAGGACGGCGGCGACCCGAGCAAGCTGCTGCACGAGGTGAACTACCTGCGCGTGCTGCTAGACGAATGCCGGATCGCGGTCGACAACGTGTTCTCGCACCTGTACCGCAACGGCGTGTCGGTCGACATCGTGTTCCAGGTCGAACGGATGCGCATGCGCATCCTGCGCGCCGAAACGCTGCTGAACGCGTGGATGGCACGCGACGACCTGCACGGGATGGCACGCCTGACGGCCGAGCTGGTCGACGCGAACCAGAACAGCCAGAGCGTCACGCACCTCGTGCGCAGCAACTTCTCGCTGTTCGCGCGCAAGGTCGTCGAGACCAACGCGGACACCGGCGAGCACTACATCTCGCGCGGCCGCGCCGAGTACCTGAAGATGCTGCGGATGGCCGCCGGCGGCGGCCTCGTCACGGTCGTGACCGTGTGCGTGAAGTTCGCGATCACGGGCGCGCACCTGCAGTCGATGCTCGAAGGGCTGCTCGCGGGCATCAACTACGCGGCCAGCTTCATGCTGATGCACTTCCTGCACTTCACGCTCGCGACCAAGCAGCCCGCGATGACCGCGCCGACGCTCGCGCGCGAACTCGACGACACCGGCCACGACGAAGGCGTGAAAGCGTTCGTGTCGTCGGTGATCGCGCTGATCCGCACGCAGGCGGCCGCGATTTCCGGCAACGTGCTCGTCGTGCTGCCCGTGTGCCTGCTCGTGCAGCTGTTCGCGGGCAACGTACTGCACGCGAACCTGATCTCGCCGGAGAAGGCGCACGCGACGCTGCACTCGTTCTCGCTGCTCGGCCCGACGCCGCTCTACGCGGCGCTGACGGGCGTGCTGCTGTGGGCGTCGAGCCTGCTGGCGGGCTGGGCCGACAACTGGTTCGTGCTGCACCGGGTCGGCGACGCGCTCACCTACAACCGCCGGCTGCGCCTGACGCTCGGCGCGGCCGGCGCCGCGAAGCTCGCGCACTTCTGCCGGTCGAACGTCGCGGGCGTGGTCGCGAACGTCGGCCTCGGCCTGATGCTCGGCCTCGTTCCGGCGATCGTCACCGTGTTCATGTTCCCGTTCGAGGTGCGGCACGTGACGCTGTCGGCCGGCTCGATCGGAATCGCGCTCGGCGTGCTGGGCAAGGGTGCGCTCGGGACGCCCGAGCTGTGGTGGGCCGGCGCCGGCGTGCTCAGCATGGCGATCCTCAACGTGCTCGTGAGCTTCGCGCTCGCGTTCACGATGGCCGTGCGCTCGCGCAGCCTGCGCCCGACCAAGGTGCGCGCACTCGTCGCCGCGATCGTCCGCACGGTGCTGTCGAATCCGCTCGCGCTGTTCTGGCCGGCCGGCGGCCAGGCCGCGCGCACCGGCCAGCCGGGCGCGCACTGAACCCGAGGCGGCGCGGCGGTGCCC
>NZ_JBNCAB010000193.1:0-2695 GCF_049805555.1 Burkholderia sp. DN3021
GTGCGGCCGGTGCGGCCGGTGCGGCCGGTGCGGCCGGTGCGGCCGGTGCAGCCGGTGCAGCCGGTGCAGCCGGTGCAGCCGGTGCGGCAGCCTGCACGGCCGGCGACGCCACCGGCGTCACGGTCGTGCCCGGGGCCGGCGCTACTTCGTTGCCCGTCGGCCCGGCCGCCTGAGCCGCACCATCCGCGGGTGCCACGCTCGCCGCGGGCGCGGGCAGCGCGGGCTGCGGTCTCGAGAAACGCCCGCCATACGGTTCGGACGGCGGCGTCGTGCGAGGCGCGGCAGGCATCTGCCCGAACGCCCCGCTCTCCGGCGACGGCTGCGCCCGGTTCGCCGCCGCCTCCAGCGGCGACGGTGCCCTGCCGCCCGTGGTGCCGCCGCCCACGCTGCCGGGCATCGGCTTCGTCGCGGGCGTTGCGGCCGTTGCGGCCGTTGCCGCGGCATCTTCCGCGTTCAGCGCCACCGGATCGAGCCGCAACTGGTCGGCGTGCACGTTGACGTCGGTGCCCGACCACACTTCCTGCGTGTCCGCATCCGCCGCGACCTGCGGCCGAACGATGTGCGGCGTGATCTGCAACACGATCTCGGTCTTCTTGTGATCGCCGCCGTGATCCGAGAACAGGCGGCCAAGCAACGGCAGCTGGCCGAGGCCGGGCACCTTGTTGGCGTTGCGACGGTCCTCGTCCGAGATCAGCCCGCCCATGATCTGGGTTTCGCCATCGCGCAGGCGCAGGCTCGTCGACGCACTGCGCGTGCCGATCTGATACGCGAGCGAACTGAGGCCCTGCGAATTGCCGCTCGAGATCGTATTGGTGATGTTGCTGACCTCGAGATTCAGCTTGATGCCGACGTCGCCGTCGCGATAGACCTGCGGCTCCACCTCGAGCTTGATGCCGACATCGAGGTACTGGATCATCTGCGTGAACGACGGGCCGCTCGTGCTCGGCGTGCTCGAGCTCGAGATCACCGGCACCTTGTCGCCGATCATGATGCGCGCCTTCTCCTTGTTGCGCGTGCGGATGCGCGGGCTCGCGAGCAGGTTCGCATCGGTGTCCGTCAGCTTGAAATCCGCGGTGGCGGACAGGCCGCTGACATTCAGCGCATTGACCGGCAGATGGTGCAGAATGCCCCAGGTATTCGCCGTGCTCGGCGTCGATACCGTGAACGAGTTCGGCCAGTTGATGCCGAGCTGCGACATCCGCTCGTGCGACACCTCCAGCACCTCGACCTCGAGCATCACCTCCGGCTCCGGCAGATCCTGGGCCGCGATCATCTCGTCGGCGACCTTGATCATGTCCGGCGTGCCGCGGATCGTCACGGTGTTCGCGCGCTCGTCGATCACGGCCTCCTTCACTTTCAACAGGCTCTTGAGCAGCGACTGGACCTGTTTCGCGTCGACGTTCGACAGCTGGAACGTGCGCACCTTGAGCTCCTGGTATTCGAGCTCCTTCGCAGGCGTCGCCGGGTAGATGAACAGCGTGTTCGCGTTCATCTGCTTCTTGTCGAGCTGGTTCTGCAACAGGATCATGTCGACCGTGTCCTGCAGCGACGCGTTCTGCACGAAGATCGTCGTCTTCAGGTCGGCACGCACGTCGCGGTCGAAGATCACGTTCAGCCCCGACGTCCGCGACAACGCCTCGAACACCATCCGCACGTTCGCGTCGCGAAACTGCAGCGACACCGGCGTGCGCATGATCGACGAAGCGGCGAGCTTGTCGTCCCGTTCCGCGTGCTGCTGCCGGCGCTTGTCGTCGAGCTCCGACTGCATCCGTTCCGCCATCGTATTGCTCGGATCCTCGACCAGCACGCGATGCACGCGCTCGGCCGCCTGCGCGTACGAGCCGCGCTTCATCATGCGGTCCGCTTCCTGCAGGATCGCCAGATGCTTGCGGTCCTGCTCGATCATCGTGCCGATCCTGCGGGCACGCTCGCTCGACGGATCGAGCTGGGTCGCCATGTACGCGGACCGGGCCGCATCGTCGAACTGGTTCTGCTTGCGGAACTCGTCGGCGTTGTCGAGCAGCTGGTTGACTTCGGCATCGCGCACGTGCAACGCGTCGATCCTCACCTGCGCGTTGGTCGGATCGTCGTGCACGTTCGGCACATGCGCGCAGCCGCCGCACGCGAGCACCGCCACGGCGATCGCCAGCGCGCGTTTCGTCGCGATCCGGCTCGCCGGCGCGTGCCGGAAATCGAACGGCGTGAAGGGCGAAAGGGATGTCGATGGGCCGCTGTCCCCAACGCGGCGCGCACCCCGTGTGCATGAGGTTTTCATCTACTTTTCCCTTGGAATGGACACCACCTGCACCTGGTTCAACGGCAGATAGGTAAGCACCACGTTCGACTCCGAAACCGACTCGACGCGATACTGGCCATCGATCACGTCACCTGGCGAAACGATCAGCAACTGATCGCCGTTGCTGAGAAACACATGCGGCTTCGCCGCGTTGGCGTCCTGCTCGCCGACATAGGTGAACGGAACCGGCGGCGCCGACGGCGGCGCCGGGCGCGTCTCGGGCAGCGTCGGCACTTCGACGGGCGGCGGCAGCCATGACGACGCGGTGAACGGGTCGTGCGCCGCTTCGATCGACACCGGCGCGCGCAACGCGGCGAGCTTCTCCTGGGGCGTCGCCGCGGCCGCGCCGGCCGACGCAGGTCGTGGCGCGGGCACGGACGCGGACGCGGACGCGGGCAC
>NZ_JBNCAB010000194.1:0-2641 GCF_049805555.1 Burkholderia sp. DN3021
CCTGTCGCACCCGGCGGCGCGGACGGCGCGATGTGGAGCGCGGCGACGCTCGAACGCGGCCGCCAGGTCGCACTCGCCGGCGATTGCGCGGTATGCCACACCGCGCCCGGCGGCGCGACCAACGCGGGCGGGCTCGCGCTCGATACGCCGTTCGGCACCATCTACACGACGAACCTCACGCCCGATCCGGAAACCGGCATCGGCACGTGGTCGTATCCGGCCTTCGCTCGCGCGATGCGCGAAGGCGTCTCGCGCGACGGCACGCACCTGTACCCGGCGTTTCCGTACACGGCGTTCGCGAAGCTGAGCGAGCCGGACCTGCTCGCGCTCTATGCGTACCTGATGTCGCAGCCGCCGGTGAAGCACGTGCCGCCGAAGACGAAGCTGCCGTTCCCGCTCGACCGGCGGCGGCTCGTCGCCGGCTGGAACTGGCTGTTTCACGACGCGCGGCCGTTCGCGCCGGACCCGGCGCGCTCCGCGATGTGGAATCGCGGCAAGTATCTGGTCGACGGCGCCGGGCACTGCGGCGCGTGCCACACGCCGCGCAATGCGCTGGGCGCGGAGAAGGGCGGCTTCGCGTACCTGTCGGGCGGCGAAGCGGAAGGATGGGTCGCGCCGCCGCTCGTCGCGTCGCCGGCCGCACCGGTGCCGTGGACCGAAGGCGCACTGTTCGACTATTTGCGTACGGGTTTCTCCGCGCAGCACGGCGTCGCGGCCGGGCCGATGGCGCCCGTCGTCGCGGGGCTTGCGTCGCTGCCCGAGCCGGACGTACGCGCGATCGCGCACTACCTTGCGTCGCTGTCGCCACCGGTCGACGCCGCGGTGGCCGCAGACGCGGCCATCCGTCAGGCACGCGGTGCGGAAACCGTCGCGACGCTCGGCCTCGAGAACGGCCGCCGCGCGTTCGACGCGGCGTGCGCGGTCTGTCACGCGGAGTCTGGCGGCGTCGGGCATTTCGGCGTGCGCCCGCTGATGGGGCTCAACACGAGCGTCAGCCAGGCGACGCCGGACAACCTGCTGCGCGTGCTGCACCACGGGATCGACCAGCCGGCCACCGACCAGCTCGGTTATATGCCGGGCTTCGGCGACGCGTTCGACGACCGGCAAATGGCCGAGCTCGCCGCGTACATTCGCGCGCGCTATGCGCCGGGGCAGCCGGCGTGGCGGAACCTGGCGGACGCATCGGCGAGGATCAGGCAGGAGGGCGTGCATTGACCGGCGCACGGGCGTGAGCGCCCGAAACGGCGCACCGGTCGGGCAAAACTACTCACGGGATGAAAACGGGCGCGGTGCCGAGCTGTAAATCTTGCCTGCACCTGCGATCGTTTAACCATTAGAAACAATGTGTTCGCCGAAAGGGGCATGATCTCCGGCGATCGGGCAGGCATACTGTGCCTATATTGCTCAATACACGTCGAACGGCGTGCGCTTGCCCCCCATGTTCATTCCAGTTTCTTTTCGAGCCCTGCGATGGTTGACCGTTGCGGCTGCTGCATGCTTGCTCGCCGCGTGTTCGACCTCTTCCGACGTGACCGCGACGTCGAACCCGAACGTATTCACCGTGACGACGCGCACGGTCGGCGTGTCGACGACGTGGGCCGACGCCCATGAGAAGGCCGTCAACGAAGCCACCAACTACTGCACGCAGCGCGGGATGCGCGCGAGCATGAAGCAGGAATCGCTGACCGGCGGCCGCCGCGTCGACGCACGCTCCGAACTCGCGTTCGAGTGCCATCCGACCTTCGAGACGGCGTCGAACCCGCGCGGTTGAACGACACGCGGCATGGCCGCGCGACCGCCGCCTGAAGCGGCACCTGCGTTTTCCTTCCCCGCATGCAATCCGACCCGCGATACGCGCAAGCGCATCGCGGGTCGGCGCACGTCCGGCGTAACCTGCGCGGGCTACGCCGGCTGCGCCTCGTACAGCTTCACGCACGCGGAGAAGTCGAGCGTGCCGAGCCCCTGCTGGCTCATCGACTGATAGAGCTGCTGCGCGAGCGCGCCCATCCACACCGGCTGGTGCGCGCTTCGTGCGGCTTCGGTCGCGAGCCCGAGATCCTTCAGCATCAGGTTCGCCGCGAAACCGCCCGCATAACCGCGCGCGGCCGGCGCCGCGTCGTTCACGCCCGGATACGGGTTGTATGTGTCCGAGCTCCAGCAGCGGCCGGTCGACGTGTTGATGATGCCGGCCAGCACGGCCGGATCGATGCCGAGCGCGGCGCCGAGCGCCATTGATTCCGATACGCCCATCATCGAGATCCCGAGCAGCAGGTTGTTGCAGATCTTTGCGATCTGCCCGGTGCCCGTGCCGCCGCAATGCACGACGTTCCTGCCCATGTCGAGCAGCACGGGGCGGATACGCTCGAACAGTGCGGCGTCCGCGCCGACCATGAAGGTCAGCGTGCCGGCCTGCGCGCCGCCGGTGCCGCCCGACACGGGTGCGTCGGCGAGCGGGAAGTCGCGCTGCGCGGCGGCTTCCGCTACCGCACGCACGGTGCCGGGGTCGATCGTGCTGCAGTCGATCAGCGTCGCGCCCGCGCGTGCGCCGGCCAGCACGCCGTCGTCGCCGAGATAGACGGCGCGCACGTGCTGCGCGGCCGGCAGCATCGTGATCACGACCGCCCCGCGCGCGGCCGCGTCA
>NZ_JBNCAB010000195.1:0-2614 GCF_049805555.1 Burkholderia sp. DN3021
TTTTTTTTTTTATTATTTAATGTTTATGTTGGAGGGTGGGGGGGGGGAGGGGGGGGGGGGGGGGGTTGGGGGGGGGGTTGGGGGGGGGGGGGGGGGGGGGGGCCGCGGCCGCACACTTCAATCATGGCTACGCGCTGCAGATGGCCGGCCGTCACGCGGACGCGGTCGCGCCGTACCGCGCGGCGCTGGCGGCCGATGCCGGCTGGCCGTCGCTGCGCAACAACCTCGCGATCGCGCTGCGGCTGTCGGGCGGCGATCGCGCGGAGGAGATCGCGCTGCTCGACGCGGCCGTGAACGCCGATCCGCGCGACGTGCAGGCATGGATCAACCTCGTCGTCGCGCGGCTCGCGACGCACGACCTCGACGGCGCGCTCGCGTGCGCCGCGCGGCTCGCCGACCTCGCGCCCGACAATGCGCTCGCGATGAACAACGTCGCGATGGCGATGAAGGAGGCGCAGCGCTGGGACGACGCCGAGCGTTACGCGACGCGTGCGTGCGAGCTGGCGCCCGACGACGCGTCGTTCCGTTTCAACCTCGCGATCATCCAGCTCGTGCGCGGCAACCACGCGGCCGGCTGGCGCGGCCACGAGGCGCGCTGGGACGGCGCCGGCGAACTGCGCGGCCGCCGGCCGGCGCTGCCGGGCCCGCGCTGGCAGGGCGAGCCGCTCGCGGGCAAGACGCTGCTCGTATGGGGCGAGCAGGGGCTCGGCGACGTGCTGCAGTTCTGCCGCTTCGTCACGCCGCTCGCCGAGCGCGTGCATCGCGAGGGCGGCCGGCTCGCGTGGAATACGTTCCCGCAGGTGGGCACGCTGATGCAGCGCAGCCTGGGCGCGCAGGCGGACGCGTTCGGCGCGGGCGGCGGCGTCGACGCGCTGCCCGCATTCGATTACGAAGTGCCGCTGATCGGCCTGCCGCTGATGCTGGGCATGGAAGCGTCGACGCTCGCGTCGTCGGTGCCGTACCTGCGGGCCGATCCCGATGCGCGCGATGCGTGGCGCGCGCGGCTCGCGGGCGAGCGCCGGCTGAAGGTCGGGCTCGTGTGGACGGGGAGTGCGGGCCACCAGCGCAATCCGTTCCGGCGCGTCGGGCTCGAGCGTTATGCCGACGCGTTCCGCGGGATCGACGGCGTCGCGTTTTATTCGCTGCAGCCGGGCGCGGATGCGGATGTCGCGGCGGCGCGTGCAGCCGGCTTCGCGATCGCGGACTTCACGACGGAACTGAAGAGCTTCGACGATACGGCCGCGTTCATCGGCGCGCTGGATCTCGTGATCACCGTGTGCACGTCGGTTGCGCACCTGTCTGGCGCGCTCGGTGCGCGCACCTGGGTGCTGCTCGACGTGAATCCGCACTGGCCGTGGCTGCTCGAACGCAAGGGCAGCCCGTGGTATCCGACCGCGACGCTGTACCGCCAGCGGACGTTCGGCGCGTGGGAGCCGGTGATGGAGGAGGTGAGCCGCGATCTGCGGAGCCTGGCCGCGCAGCCGGCTCAATCGGACCGGTCGGACCGATCGGCCCGGCAGGCCTGAGCGGCCGACCGCGTTGCGGTCGCGGGCCGCGTCGCGCGGCGGCGGCCTCCACGCAGCGCGCGGCGGCCGCCTGTTGCGTCATGCGTGCCGGTCGTCGTCGGGCTTCGGGCCGTTGCGCCGGCGCAGCCCCGGCCCGAACGTGAAGCCGAACGCAAGCAGCACGAACGACACCGCGAGCACGATGTTGTTGCCGCTCGTCACGTACGGCGTGAAGCCGCTCGTGCCTTCGATCCGCACGTCGAGCGAGCCGATCGTGAACGGCTTCAACTGGCCGAGCACGCGCCCGTGCGCGTCGATCGCGGCCGTCATCCCGGTATTGGTCGAGCGCAGCATCGGCCGGCCCGTTTCGAGCGAGCGCATCCGCGCGATCTGCAGGTGCTGGTCGAGCGCGATCGTGTCGCCGAACCATGCGAGGTTCGTCACGTTGACGAGCACGCCGGGCGGCTGCGGGTTGTCGCGGATCGTCGCGGCGATTTCCTCGCCGAACAAGTCCTCGTAGCAGATGTCGGCCATCACGGGCTGGTTGTGCACGAGGAACGGCTTCTGCACCGGCGCGCCGCGCGCGAAATCGCCGAGCGGCATCTTCATCAGGTCGACGAACCACCGGAAGCCCCACGGAATGAATTCGCCGAAGGGCACGAGGTGGTGCTTGTCGTAGTGATAGATGTCGCGCGAGTTCGGCGTCACGCCGTACAGGCTGTTCGTATAGTCGACGTAGCGGCCCTCCTCGGTCACCGACGCGCCGACCGCGCCGAACAGCACGGCCGAACCGGTCGTGTCGCTGAACTTGCGGATCGCGACGGCGAACGGCTCGGGCAGCTCCTGGATCATCACTGCGATCGCGGTCTCGGGCGTGACGATCAGGTCGGCCGGCTTCTCGACGATCATCTGCTGGTACATCTTGATCGCCGCGTCGATGCCTTCCTGCTCGAACTTGATGTCCTGCTTCACGTTGCCCTGCAGCAGCCGCACGGTGAGCGGCGCGTTCGCGGGCACGGTCCACGTGACCTGCGACAGCCCGAGGCCGGCCGCGACGAGCGCGACGGCGACGCCGGCCGGCGCGGCGATGCGCACGCGCGCGTTGCGGC
>NZ_JBNCAB010000196.1:0-2482 GCF_049805555.1 Burkholderia sp. DN3021
GGGCAAGCTCGAGATCCAGGCGGACAAGGGCATTGAGTTGAGTGCGGCGCAAGTGAGTGGGCACACGATCAAGCTGGATGCGGGCCAGCGCGCGTTGGTGAGCAACACGGCGAACGTGGTGGATTCGAGTTTCGAGGCGCAAACCCGGGAAGGGGTGCTCTACTCGACGCACCGTGAGACGACACGTGGGGCCTCGACGGCGGTGGGCAGCACGATCGACGCGGGGCGTGCGGGGAGCCTGTCGATGTCGGGTGAGGGGATCCGGCTGGAGGGTGGTGCCTATCAGGGAGCGCGTGCGACGCTGGATGCGAAGCACGGCAATCTGGTGATGGCGACGTCGCAAGACCACACCTATGAGAAGACGACGCAATCGAGCGTGGGGTTTGCGGCGGGAGCCAGTGTGGGAGCGGGCTTGGCCAGCGCGCAGGCGAGCTTCAGTACGGTGCCGGGCGAGACCCGGACCCAGGCCGTGCGGCAGGGCGAGAACAATGCGAGCGGCTCGCTGGGTAACGCGAAATTCGGGCTGCAGTTGAACAGCAGCACGGATACGGTCAACGCGAAGACGAACCGCAATGCGCAGCTGGATTTTAGTGAGGCGCTGACGCTCAAGAGCCAGAAGACGGTGGATATCGGCGGGGCGGACCTGCGTACGGATGCGGCTTCGGGGAGCATCGATATCGATGGTGCGCGGGTGGCGAGCACGAAGTACCGGGACGAGCGTGACGAGACGCACGAAGACAGTTCGCTGTTTATCGGGATCAAGGGCGAGCAGCACAGCTCGTTCAAGCAGTTGGCTGACGATGTGATGGAGCAGGTTCAGAAGCAGACGAGTGGCCAGACGAAGGATGCGGGCACGGCTGCGCTGCAGGCGGGTACGTATGTGGGCGATGCGCTCAATATTGCGTTCGGTGACAGCTATGGGGCCAGCGTCAATCTGGCGGCGGAGGGTCAGCATACGTCGAGTTCGAAGCGCAGCACGGCGGAGAACCTCACCCAGTTGAGCGGCAGCCGGATCAACATCACGAGCCGCACGGGCGACCTGAATCTGAACGGTGTGAAGGTGGAGGGCGCGCAGGTGTCGCTGGATGCGGCGGGCAGCGTGAACCTTGCGGCGGCCAAGGCGACGAGCCAGGGCGACAGCGAGACGTACAACGCGGGCTATAGCCGAGGCGGGAGCTTCTCGAGCAACGCGGTGTTCCGTTCGGCGGGGGTGGGGATGAACGAAAGTGTGAACGTCGGACACCACAAACAAAAGAGCAGCGACGTGAATTACACGAACACGGAGTTGAACGCGGGGCAGGTGTCGATCCGCTCGGGTCGGGACGTGACGCTGCGCGGGGCGAATGTCAAAGGCGAGACGGTCGCGCTGAAGGTGGGGGGCGACACGAACGTGATGAGCATGCAGGACCAGCACCGCGAGGATACGCAGGCGTGGGACGCGACGCTATCCGTGGGCATGGGCGTGGGTCTGAATCACACGGTGGACCCGGTGTTGGGAGTGGTGGCCAATCCGACCGTCACGATTGGCGCGAACGGTAGTCACGGGTGGGACGACAGCCGCCGCACGGTGCAGCAGGCGGGGATCGAGGCGACGCAGAAGTTGACGGCGGATATCAAGGGCGACGTCAATCTGGTGGGCGGGCATCTGGTGTCGCGTAGCGGAGCGGGCGCGGTGAAGGTAGGCGGCCAGGTGAGCGCAACGGACGTGGAAGACGCTCGGCACAAGGATGGCAACTCGGGTGGGGGCAAGCTGGCGGTGAAGCCGGACGGGATGGCGACGCTGGAGTTCAGCTACGGCAAGGACGACCAGGTGCATCGCACGCAGACGCAGCGCAGCACGATCGCGGTGAATGAGTTGCAGGCTGCAGGCGGGATCTCGGGGCCGTTGAATCGGGATGCGGGCCAGATGTCGACGGTGACGGACGACCGAAAGCTGGCGGGCTCGAAGATGACGGTGGAAGTGGGTGACCTGGTGGAGCACATCAAGGGGCGGCTGAAGTCGAAGCAGGCGCGTCAGGCGGAGTCGGACGACGAGGGGACGTTGGCGTATCGCTACGCGAAGCAGGTGCTCGTGCAGCAGGGTGACGATGACGTGACCGCGCGAGCGGTCCAAGACCTGAAGGGCAAGCATCCTGAGAACACGACGGTGGTGAAGGCGGGGCCGAATGGCGAGTTGGAGGGTCTGGACAAGCTTGCCCCAACGGATGGGAAGGTGAAGGTGCAGGTGGTGGGGCACGGCGATCCGGAGAGGGGGAAGCTGGGGGGAGCGGATGCGCAGGAGCTGGCGGGGCAGATCAAGCAGGTGAAGGTGCTGCTGGGCGAGGAGGCGCAGGTGTCGAAGGTGGCGCTGGTGGGGTGCCGCACGGCCTGTGGTATGGGCGAGCAGCCGAGTCTGACGCAGCAGGTGCAGACGGAGCTCGCCCAGCAGGGCACCGAGGTCGGCGAGGTGAAGGGGTATGACACCTATGTTAAGGTAGATCCC
>NZ_JBNCAB010000197.1:0-2470 GCF_049805555.1 Burkholderia sp. DN3021
CGCGCAACGCGTCGACGCACTCGTCGCTGATCGGCACGAAGCGTTGCTTGTTGCCCTTGCCGATCACCTCGAGCAGCCAGCTCGCCGGCGTGTCGTCGTCTGCCGGCAGCCAGGCGAGCGCCGCCCTCGTCACGCCGGCCGCCTCGGCAATTCTCAGGCCGCTATCGCCCATCAGCAACAACAGCGCACGCGCGGCGCGCCAGCGCGGCCCGCTTAGGCCCTGCAGCTCGCTGCGTTCGGCCAGCGTCGCGCGCACGCGGGTCCAGAGGTCGAGCGGCAGCGCGCGCTCGACCTGCAGCTTGCGCGCACGCGTGACGACGTTCGGATCGGTGACAACCGCCCACGGGTTGCCGGCCAGATACCGCACGGCAACCAGCCAGGCGAACGCCGCGCGAATCCGGCGCACCGCATAGCGCTGGCTTTCTAGCGACAGGCCGCCTGGCGCGAACGGCCGCCACCGGCGACTCGTGCGCGCAACCGGCGGCCCCGTAAAGCGCTCGCCCGGCGCGGCGAGAAACGCCTTGTAGGCCTCGCAATCCTCGACCCGCATCGACGACAGCGCGACGCCGCGCTCGGCCACGCACCACAAGACCAGGCGTTCGAGCTCCTTCTTGTAGACCCGCTGCGTGGCGGCCCGGTCGTCGTATCGATGCAGGTAGGCGCGCACCGCATCCAGATCGTGCGCGGCGCCGAGATACGCGAATCCCGGCGCCCGGTTCGCACCGTGCGCACCGGACAGCGCGTCGGGCAGTGTCAGGCGCTCGAGCGGAGCCAGCGGCCCTGCGCCGGCCGTGATGCGGGTCGACGTCGGCGCCAGTGTGTCGTGTGCGTCGACGTCGGCCTCCACGGCCGCGCCGATCGACGCCGCGTGACGCCGCAACCAGGCGATCAGCACACGCGCCCGGCCGACACCGACGCGCGGCACCGATCGCCACCACTGCCCGCCGCGACGGTTCACAAACGCGACGAGCTCGCCGAGCGTGCGGATCCCCTCGCCGTCCAGGCGAGCGGCGACGATCGGGCGGAACCAGCGAACGACCGAATGATCGGCCTGTGGCGTCGCGACGGCCCACTGCGCGGCGACCTGCTCGATCAGCTGCAGCGACACCGGCGTGAGGCGCGGCTCGCCGTATTTCTCGATCGCCGCCTGCAGGTGGGATTTCAACACCGGTGAACCGTCGCGCAGCGCGACCGCGACCAGGTCATCGCGCATCGTGCGCAGCAGCTGCGCGACGTCGACGGGTTCGGCGGCATCGCGATCGAAGTACAACCGCTCGATCGTCGCGATCGGCAGGCCTTTCACGCGCGCGCGCAGTGCAGTGAACTCGGTGCGGCTGTAGGTGCGCGGCGGTGGCAGTTCGAGCTGCTGCGTACGATTCGCCATCGCCCTACCCTGCCGCCGGGATCGGCGAGTGGCCGCCATGGTAGGTGATGCGTTCGAGCTGCGCCCAGGCGTCGATGAACCGGTGCAGGGGCACCGCGGCCAGTTGCACGTCCAGGGACAACACCAGCCGTTCGAGCACCCCCTGTTCGGGATCGGTCAGCGTGGACGGCCGGCCGACCTCAGCGCGGGCCATCACCGCGTTGAGCACAGCTTCAGCCGTCTGGTAACGGGTGAGATCCGGATCACGAGCGTCACGTAACAAAAACGCCAGGTAGAGGGCATTGAGCAGCGCCGCACAGACAGCGGCATCGACATGGCCGGCCCGCAAGGTCGCAAGCGCAAGATGGAATTTCAGGGACAGCCGCTGCACCTCGGCAGTCGGCAGCGGCAACAGCTGGGCTTTGGTCAGTGGGCGACGGCTGGCCCGACGAGACGTCCGGCCGATTGCGCGGGAGGCGGTTTTTCGCACGGCCGTCAGCGCCCGTCCTGCTGCAGCTGCCACGGCCACATCACCCGCGCCCGCAACACGTCGGCGTCATCGCGCAACACGCGAATCAGGCATCGGGCCGGCACCCGCGCCGCGACATCGGTGCCGATCAGGCCGAGCCGACGCAGCGTCGTCACGGCCACCGTGAGCGTGTTGCCGACGAAGTCGGCGGGGCTCAGGCTCGCGTAGCGCAGGCCGGCGGCTTCCAGTTCGGCCCCCACGTCGGCCGGGTCCAAGGCATACGCTGGCGCGATGGGCTCGCCGGACGATGGCCCGTCGGCGAGTAGCGCGACCAGGCGCGCCTGGTCGGCTGCCAGGGTCGGAGGGTGACCGTCGTCGTGCGTCGCGTGCCATTGATTCGCGAAACCGAGCCACAGGATGAACAGGCTGCGTGCCGACGCCTGCGGCGCAAGACGGCCCGAGGACTCGGCCGCGCTCGCCGCGCAGGCGAGATACGCCCGCATGTCCGCTTCGATACGCGCGGTCAGTTGCTGATAGGTGATCGGATGGGCGATCGACATCGAAAGGGTTCTCACCAGAGAAAAACCCGCCAGCCGCCCTGCCCTGGCGCGGTGCAAACCGTACTATACAGGTTTTGA
>NZ_JBNCAB010000198.1:0-2459 GCF_049805555.1 Burkholderia sp. DN3021
GCTTCATCGTCGTTCGCCTTTCTCAAGTCATGCACACCGATCTATGACGCATGAACTACAGGGACGGTGAACTTAATCAGCATTGCCTTAACGACACTGCGCCGCATCGCGGCGCGCACAGGAGCTTCACATGCAGAACCGCTCGATCCAACCGGTCGAGGCGCTGGTCAGCCGGATTCGCGAGCTGCCGGCCCAAGATAACGACATCGTGTCGCTGGATGACAGGCTGGTCCAGGCCTTCTCCCAGTCCGCCGTCAGCGCCGGCATGGAAAAAGACGCCATCATGCAGCGTCTGGAACAACCCAATGTGGTAACCGATCCGGCCGAACTGTTCCAGCTGCAACTGCGAACCTCGAACTACAACCTCGAGGTGTCCACCATCAGCACCCTGACCCGCAAGGCCGTGAGCGCGGTAGAAAGCCTGATACGATCATGATGCGTCGCCGTCTTTACGCCATGCCGTTGATTCTGCTGCTGGCAGCCTGCCAACAACAGGACTTGCTTAAGGGGCTGGACCAGCAGCAAGCCAATGAAGTGATCGCCGTGCTGCAGCGCCATAATATCGAGGCGGAAAAAACCGACCGCGGCAAAGCCGGTTACAGCATCTCCGTGGCGCCGCCCAATTTTGCAGCCGCGGTCGACTGGCTGAAGACCTATGATTTGCCGTCGCGTCCCCGCATGGAAGTGGCGCAGATGTTTCCGGCCGACTCCTTGGTATCGTCGCCGCGGGCGGAAAAAGCGCGGTTGTACTCCGCCATCGAACAGCGGCTGGAACAATCGCTGCAAATCATGGACGGCGTATTGTCCGCGCGCGTGCATATCAGCTACGACCTGGACTCCGGAGAGGGAGGGCGCGCCGCCAAGCCCGTCCACCTGTCGGCGCTGGCCGTATATGATCGCGATATTGAGCCGGAGCAAAAAGTCACCGACATCAAACGCTTCCTGAAAAACAGTTTCGCCGATGTTGATTATGACAATATTTCGGTAGTGGTGTCTCGGCGCGGCGAGGCGCAACAGCAAGCACCCACCACGCCTCTCTCCGAACGCGGAGCTGGGTTGGTCTGGTTGATTGCCGGCGCCGTGCTGCTCGCCCTGCTTGGCGCCGCCGGCTGGCTATGGCAGCGTCGCAATGCGGAAACCGCGTCGCCAGCCCCGGCTCCCAACAGGAGCAGCGATGGCTGAGTTGCCATGCACTCCAGCTTTGCTGCGCGTGCTGTTCGACCCTTTGTCCTACCTGCACCCGCGTCGGCTGAGCTTGCCGGTGTCCTTGACCGGGCAGCCCGCGGCTCGCGCCGCGGCCAACGAATTGTTGCTAGCCGCCTACCAGTTGAGAAACGACTGCGCCGATGCAGAATTGGATGCAATGGCAAGGCACTTGCTGCGCCATTGGAGACGACTGCCCCAGGCCGCCTACCTAATTGGCTGCCACGCGCGGCGCTCAGAGCTGGTTTGGCGCGGAGCAATGCTAAGCTTGCCGCAATGGGCACGTGCATTCGTCAGCATCGATCAGCCGACGGATGCCGCCCCGAAACAGCAGCCGCCCTGCCATAACGAGCTGTTGCGAGCCGGATATGCCCGGCTCCATTGCTGGCGGGAACGGCTGCCGGTGCCGTTGGCGCAAAGGTTTCCGCTGCTGTTCCCGCCACACGTCGACGCCACGCCGACGGAGCTTGGCGCCGATCCCATGATGCTGACCCTGGCCCTACAGTATGCCCAGAGACATCCCCATACCCCACCCGCAACACATCATTGACGGGACGCTACTCCGCCGCTCCGCGCTCCAGGCTGCCAGCCGCGCCGAAAGGCTGGAAGAGCAAGCCCGCCGAAATGCCCAGCGCATGCTGCGCGATGCCGAACAACAGGCCGAATCCCTGCGTCAGCATGGATATCAAGCCGGATACCAGCAGGGCATTCTGGATGCGTTGCAGCATGTGGCCGCTTACCTTGCCGCCAGTCAGGCCATGGCATGGTACTGGAGAGAACGGCTGGTTGAGCACGCGCGCGCCATGCTAGCCTCCGCAGTCGATCATCCGGACACGCTACTATTGCTGATAGACGAATGGCTGCGCGGTCAGGAGTGCGCTGACGCCACGCTACAACTGACCTTGCCCAAGAGCGCCCGCGCACACCAAGCCAGACTTATGGCCTTGCTCGCCGAACTCTGGCCAGGCTCGATCCAGCTGGACTACCACGCCGAGCCGCGTTGCATCATGCGTTGCGGCGATCGGCTAGCCGAGTTTGCGCCGGAATTATATGTAGAGGCGGCAAGCCGCCAATTGCAGCAATGCCTGGACGAACTGCCTAAAGACTGTCGCAATATTTCCGATCAGGCGCTGCGCGAGTGGATCGCTCAGTGGGAGCAACAGGTGGGCACCTCGAAAAACCGTTCGGACGCTGGCATGATGCCACTGAGGCCGCAGGGATGAGGATGTGAAGATGATCAAGGTGAGTCTGTTCGC
>NZ_JBNCAB010000199.1:0-2452 GCF_049805555.1 Burkholderia sp. DN3021
GAGCGACGGCGCGCGCTGCCCGGCCGCCTGCTGCACGCGCATGGCGATGCGCCGGCGCGTGCCGCCGCCGGGCGTGACGAGCGCCACGCCGACGCAGGCGAGCAACAGCAGCAGTTCGAGGCCGCGGGCGGCCAGCATCGACATCGTCATCGCGCGGTATCCAGTCTCGAGATCTTGCGGATCGCCAGCAGCCCGACCGTCAGCAGCCCGGCGGCGATCGTCAGCATCGTGTTGCCGGCGTGCGTCGTGAACAGCAGCATTACATATGGGCGGTTCACGAGGAACAGCGCGCCGATCATCACGAACGGCACCGCCGAAATGATCTTCGTCGTGATCCGCCCTTCGGCGGTCAGCGCGCGGGTCTTCAGGCGGATGTCGCGGCGCGTGCGGATGATGCTCGACAATTCGTCGAGCGTCTCGCCGAGGCTGCCGCCGGTTTCGCGCTGCAGCAGCAGGTAGACGGTGAAGAACGAGAAGTCCGCGATCATCAGCCGGTCCGCCGCCTGCGTGAGCACGTCCTTGAGATCCGCGCCGACCCGCAGGCTGTCGCCCATCGTGCGGAACGTCGAGCGCACCGGCTCGGCCGCGCCGTCGCCGACCGTGCTGATCGCCTGCGTGACCGGAATGCCCGCGCGCACGGCCCGCACGATCAGGTCGATCGCGTCCGGGAATGCTTCGAGAAAACGGATCCGGAAGCGCTCGACCAGCGAGCGGTAGCTGGCGCGCATCGCGAGCAGCGGCAGCCCGATGCAGATCAGCGGACGCAGGATGTCCGGCGGCCCGATCAGCTTCACCGCGACGATCGCCGCGATTGCGCCGGCGATCGTGCTGGCCACGACGATCCGCACGCCGCCTTCGCCGCCGACCGCGCGCACGCGCGTCAGGTGGCGCCGCAGCCACGTGCGCGCGCGGCCCTGCCGGCGTTCGAGGTTGAACAGCGCGACGCCGGAGCCGGCGGACGCGCCCGCATCGCGGCCCGCGAGCAACGGCGACAGGCGCCGCATCCGCTCGCGAATACGCTGCGCCGGCGTGCGGCGCGCACGATCGAGCAGCGACGACAGCGCGAGCCCGATCGCGAGGATCACGACGAACGCGCCTGCCGCGAACAGGTCGGCGGCCGTCATTGGCGGAACACCTCGGCGAGCGCGTCCTCGACGCCGTAATACGCGGCGCGCGGCGCGAATGCCGGCCGCAGCGACGACGCGTCGAACACGCCCTTGACCGCGTCGCGCGTCGTGTCGCCTTCCTGGCGGAACGCGAACAGGTCCTGCGTGATGACCACCTCGCCCTCCATCCCGACGATCTCGGTGATCCGCGTAACGCGCCGCACGCCGTCGCGCATCCGCTCGACCTGCACGAACAGGTGCACGGCGCTGGCGATCTGGCGCCGGATCGACAGCAGCTGCAGGTTCGCGTTCGCCATCATGACCATGCTCTCGAGCCGGCTGATCGCGTCGCGCGGCGAGTTCGCGTGGATCGTCGTCATCGAGCCGTCGTGGCCGGTGTTCATCGCCTGCAGCACGTCGAACGCCTCCGGGCCGCGAATCTCGCCGAGGATGATGCGATCGGGCCGCATCCGCAGCGCGTTGCGCACGAGGTCGCGCTGCGAGATTCCACCGAGCCCCTCGGTATTCTCCGGCCGCGTTTCGAGGCTGACGACGTGCGGCTGCTGCAGTTGCAGCTCGGCGGCGTCCTCGATCGTCACGATCCGTTCGTGCTGCTCGATGTGCTGCGACAACGCGTTGAGCAGCGTCGTCTTGCCCGAGCCGGTGCCGCCCGAGATCACGATGTTCAGCCGGCACAAACACGCCACCTTCAGCACCTGCAGCATCGGATGCGAGATGTTGCCCTGATGCACCATCCGCGCGAGCGTGATGTCGCGCTTCGCGAACTTGCGGATCGAGATCGACGGGCCGCGCATCGCGATCGGCGGCAGCACGACGTTCACGCGGCTGCCGTCGGCGAGGCGCGCGTCGACCATCGGGCTGCTCTCGTCGACGCGCCGGCCCACCGCCGCCGCGATCCGCTGCGCGACGCTCGTCACGTGCGCGTCGTCGCGAAACTTCAGCGACGTGAGCTCGAGCCGGCCGGCGCGCTCGACGTAGACCTGGTCGGGCCCGTTGACGAGGATGTCGGTGACCGTCTCGTCGGCGAGCAGCGGCTCGATCGGGCCGACGCCGAACATGTCGTTCAGGATCGCGTCGACGATCAGCACCTGCTCGCCGGCCGTGATCTTCAGGCGCTCGCGCTCGACCGTGTGCGCCGCCACCTGCTCGATGCCCGCGCGCACTTCGTCGCGCGTCTTCATCAGCGCCGCCGACATGTTCATCGACGCAAACACCGCGGTGCGGATCGCGTCGAACTTGCCGGAGCGGATCAGCGCCTCGTGGGTGTCGGCGGCCGCGGGCGTGCGGGCTGGCGGCGGCGCGGGCGCGGACGCGATCGCCGGCGC
>NZ_JBNCAB010000200.1:0-2339 GCF_049805555.1 Burkholderia sp. DN3021
GATCCCCGTGACTTACACGGATACCACCACGCCATCACCATCATGCCTCACGCGCGCGCGAATGGGGGACTGGCCCAGCTGAGTCGCTTACCTTTCTTTCCCTCCGTGCGTTGCATAATCGGAGCCAACGAAAAGTTGCTGCCGACGATAGGTTGTTAAAGCCGGGGGTGTAAGAAGTTTAATAAATAATCAAAATTTGAGACCAATCCAATGAAAACCAAGCATATTGCAGGATCTTTTATCGTGGCGCTTGCGGCGTTAGCGCTAGGTGGCTGCGGGGATGGCGACAATTCAACGGCGGGGACGGCGCAGGCGTACAAATTGTCGGGATTGAGGGCTTCGGGGAATGTTGTGAGTTCAATGCCGTTGAGCGCTGCGGCGCCCATTCATGTTGCGTTAGTTTTGAGGCTGAACAACGAAGCCGAATTGGATGGTTTTCTGCAGCGAGCAAGGACGCCAGGCAACGCCAGCTTCGGAGCCGTGCTGAGTTCGGCACAAGTTGCTGCGAGGTACGCTCCTACTACCGGGCAGGTTTCCGCCGTGAAAGCCTATTTGCAAAGCAATGGCTTCACGAACATCAAGGCCGCTGGCAACAATATGCTTGTCGAAGCCGATGCGCCAGCCGATGTGGTTTCTGGCGTGTTCCGTACGACACTGGTATCGGTCGCAATGGCGGATGGCAGTCAGACGCATATAAACACTACTGCCGAGACGATGCCCGATGCCATCAGCGGCATTGTTCGGTCGGTTTTAGGATTGGATACGGCAACCCGCTTGCATACACATGGTGTCCGGGCCACCGTCCGCGAGAGTGGATCGAATACAAGCGCATCGCCGACAACGGCGGCAGTCGCGGCAGGTCATAACCCTACGGCTTTTCCCGGCATCTACTCGGTGGGCAACACCCCGACGGCCGGCAACATCACCGTGGGCATCATTGCAGAAGGGAATCTGTCGCAATCTCTTGCGGACCTGACTACGTTCGAAAATAACAACCGGTTGCCCGCTGTACCCGTTTCGGTGATCAATGCTGGAACGCCAAGCGCTGATACGAGTGCGACCTCGGAATGGTCGCTCGATAGCCAGAGCATCGTCGGAATGTCCGGTGGTGTTAGACAACTCAATTTTTACGTTGCGTCATCCTTTGCGTGGAGCGATATGGCCAGCGCCATCAACCGGGCCGTGGCGGACAATACCGCTCGGGTCGTGAACATGTCGATCGGCGGATGCGAGAGTTGGGCACCCACTGCGTCAATCGATCAGTTGCTCAAACTGGCCGTAGCTCAGAGGCAGACTTTCTCCGTCAGCACTGGAGATTCAGGCAGCGTTGCCTATGGTTGCTCAGGAACCTCGGTGGAATATCCTGCCAGCTCGCCCTATGTCGTAGCCTTGGGCGGCACAACCCTGTACACGAACGCGGACGGAAGCTATGCCGGCGAGACAGCATGGGGCTCCGGTGGTGGTGGCATCAGCGCCGTTGAACCCATTCCCTCGTGGCAGTCCAACGTGTCTCCGCTCAATGGGCGAGCCTATCGCGGCATTCCGGATCTCGCGTTTGACGCGGATCCCAACAGTGGCGCGCTGATCATTGTCGGGGGACAACTTCAGCAATGGGGCGGGACGAGTCTGGCTGCTCCCCTGTTTGCCGCAACATGGGCGCGCATCCTCTCCGGCAGTTGTGGGGGGAACCGGGGATGCGCCCCACCGAGCTTATACGGCTTTCAAGCGACAACTCCGTCCATTTTTCGCGATATTTCCAGCGGTACGAACGGAGCATACAGCGCGGGCCCGGGATGGGACTTCGTCACTGGCTGGGGCACCCCAAATGTGAGCGTATTGCATTCCGCAATGTGCGTTCCGACGCCACCGATCTACGGCGGCAATATCAACGAAGGTACAACGCTGAACCCGGGGCAAATACTGTATTCACCGTCCAGGAACCATGAACTCGTCATGCAATATGACGGCAACCTCGTGCTTTACAACATGGCGAATGGCGTCGCAGTGTGGAATTCCGGAACGTCCGGAAACTCGGGAGCCTATGCCGCTTTCCAGCTTGATGGAAATTTCGTCGTTTATGGCGCGGGTGGCAAGGCACTCTGGTCGTCGTCTACCTACGGCACGTCTTATGACCAGCATCTCGCCGTGCAAGACGATGGCAACATGGTGATTTATGAGACGCATGTGCCGGTATTTTCCACCGCGACCGCTACGACGGGCTATACAAACTCCCCGAGTGGCGCTGCGGTCGTAAGCACTCGATCAGCACCGTAGCGTAGGTCGACGACGACGGGGAGCCGCGATGCTATCGGATGGGCACGACGTGAGCAGTAGACGGC
>NZ_JBNCAB010000201.1:0-2292 GCF_049805555.1 Burkholderia sp. DN3021
TTCTGGAAAGCCCATCGATGACATTACGAAAATGTCAGCGGAATCAATCTATACATACGGGATTCGCCAAGCCGAACAATCTTTCTCTCGAAAAATGAGCAGCGCAATCTCCTCTATGCCACCTGAGATGCTGCCCGATGCCTTTGCTAAAATTTATAAGGATGAGATTTATTCTCATGGCCGAGAATTGGTTGACTATTTTATTGCAAAGCGCGGATTTACATCAAACGCAGATTATAAGGATGGCCTGCCCTCCGATCCGGAGTCGGAGGCACAAATAGAATTGACCAATGTAAAAAAACATCACGCGTTGAATTTATTCACGGAAGCGATGGCCGACCATGCCATTTATAAGAGGTTGAAGGAGTATGGAGTATCTTCTGGTCAATATCGTGGATATCAGGCGATCTTGGAGGCAAAGAAATTTGCCGCCAAGTTGGTCATTGAAAAATTCGGCATCGACACGAGTGGGAAAAATTTCGATGCCGACTATTATATTGACGCATATAATCAAATAATAATTAACGAGTCTGTTTCCGATGAGGTGAAGCAATACCTCCTGAAATCCGCGTCGATGGCATTCTACATGGTTCGCACAGATGGGCTGACAGCACATCTAGCATGGCACCCTGACATGCTTGAGGATTTTTATAGTTTCGTGGAGCATTATTTGCCTTCACTGAACTTGATTAATAGCCTGCCCGATGATCACATAGACATTGGCAGCTTCAAGAGAAGTAATGAATGTTCGAGCAAAGAAGAATATTTTAATCAATTCGTTGAGTACAAAAAGAGCAGCTGGGCTTACGATGCGAAATCGGTCGCGCTAAATATGTTGCATGCGGCGGGTCTAACGGAGTATGAAATATCAGCGATGAAGCCAGTAGCTGCTCTCGGAGCTGACTTGCGCCTGTACTGGTCATACAGCCGTGGACTTGGGGAACTCCTCAAAAATGGCGGCGATTGGAGTAGAAAGTATATCGATTTAAACGATCATCGGACGGCCGCAGATTATATCAAGGAGCCGCATGCGTATGCTAGCCCAAATGATGCCGTCGGTAAAATGGCTTTCGTTGAGATGGCTGATGGCCGAATGATTGCGATTGCTGTAATTAATGGTAAGTCGAAGGCCAAGGTATTCAGCGCAGATCAAGTTAGGTCAAGTCGGGTACTGCAGAAGATAAAGGCATCGATGCAAAGTGGGCTTCCCAAAGAAAGAGATGATATAAAGCAGAAGGAGGCGAGGTGGCAACGAGGTTCGTCCAGGACGAGTCCATACATAGATATTGAGGGGAAGGTCCTTATTGACGAGGTTCTCAAGCCGCTCTTCGGGGATGACTATAGATCCATCGGATTTGAAGGAGATCGACAGGGCTATGTTCGACAAGCATTTCCACAACTGACTGCTGCGCAAAATTTAAATCTGGATCTGTCAAAAAATGGCGAAGGACTATATCCACTCGCAACAGCGGTCGCCAGTAGCGGTTTGGAGGAGTTGGTTGCTTCATTGAAAGGTGGCCTTGAGGACCGACAGTGGTGGCAATACGTAATAATGTTCCTCCCATTTGCTGAAGAAATCTATATGTCTGCCGTTGACAAGGATCATAAGGTTGATGGATTGAGCATAGCGTTCGATGTTTTTAGTACGATTTTTTCGATTATTCCGTTTGTCGGCACTGCGGGGAAGCTTTCGGCGGCCACAACGAAGGTTCTTGGGGAAGCATTTAAGCGCGCCATGCGGACGGGCATAACAAAAGGCTTGACGGGGAAAAAATTGACAATGAAAGTGCTGGCCGAGCTAGCTAAAGAGGCTCCAGCGCTTAGGAAGGTCGGATTGAAAGCGCTGGCATCTGCAGCGTATGCTGCGGCGGACGTGGTATCGCCTGTTTCGCCGGATCTGCTCGTTAGTCCAGTTACTCGATTGACAAAGAGTATCCGGAAATATTTGAACCTGCCGAAACGCCTTAATGGGCAATTGCCCTCGAGCATGGGAGGGCGATTGTCTGCGAATGACGTGAATATTAACTTGATGAATGCCGCCGGCGACGAAGTAGAGGCGCTCGGACGAACCGCGACTATTAAGCCGAGCGCCGATGGATCGATAACACTCCGAGCCAGTGTTCTGACGCCTGGCCAAGCAATTGAAGAAAGTAGCGCGCTATTTGAACCGCTTTCGCGAAAGCAACCTTCAGTGATACGCGCAGGTGAAGTTGCACCTTATTCTTTCATCGACGTATGTGCAAAACCCCGCAGAGTAGCGCGGCAAACATTAGGGACGAACTTATTGAGTTG
>NZ_JBNCAB010000202.1:0-2247 GCF_049805555.1 Burkholderia sp. DN3021
GGATCAAGCGTTGCATCGGATCGCGACTGCTGACACGCCGATTCGAATCGCAGCAGCGCGAGGGCGTGATCATCGCGAACCTCGTGAACCGTTGGAACAGCTTCGGCAAGGCAGTTTGCGTCAAAACAGCCTAATTACGGCCGCAACCAACTGAGCGCATACCCTGTCGAACAAAGCCGATCGCTGCTTAACCCGTTGGCCTCCACGAATTCCGTCCGACCTCACTATCCGGCGAGCAGGGTGGCTCGGACGCTTCCAGCAGTCGAACGACAGCGTGTTTGACCTGCGCGCAGCTCACGAGCCGCGCACATTCGAACTGGCGCAATGTCTCCGCGTGGCGGGGGCACGCCGACGCATCGGCATCGTCAAAGTTCGCGCTCGCATCGTTCCAGCAACTGTTGCACGCATGGGAGTTGATTACGCGGTACGGCGTGTCGAACTCGCTGACCGGATGCGTGAATCCGCTGATGAGCACGACGGGCGCGCCGACCGCCCATGCGAGCCACACGAGATCGCCGGGCACGCCGATCAGGCACGCCGCATGTCGAAGCCACCGCGCACGCTCGGTCCACGTCGTGTCGGGTGGAAGAACGTGTGCGGCCTGTGTGAGCGCGCTGCTTTCGTCGGCGATCTCAGGCGAAGGCGAATCGACGCAGACGATCCGATAGCCGGCCGCCGTTAAGAACCGCTGCAATTCCCGCCAGCCGCCGGGCCGCTCCCAGCGCGCGCATCGCAACGCGCTTTGCGCGGCGATGCAGACATAGCGGCCCGCGAACGGCCGGCTGTCGGCGGCGAGCTCGATTCGCGGCGGCGCCTCGCGCGGATCGACGCCGAGCATATAAGCGGCGCTGCGGTGCACGCCGACGAGTTGCGGCGCGCTTGGCTGGTACGCGCGCGCTTCGTCGCCGGAAAAGCGCCCGAGCCGATATGTCGCGTAGTAACACTCGGGCTTGACGGATTCCGGCGCGACGAACTCGATGTCCGGATAGCCCGGTTTGAGCAGCGAGATCAGCGGCGCCGGCATCGAGCACGTCAGCTTGCAGCGGTGTTGCCGCTGGAACTTCACTGCATAGCCGAACCAGCCAAGCGCTTCGCCAAGCCGCCCCGCCTCGAATTGAATCAGCACGGGCTTGCCGTGCGCGTCGAACTGGTGCCTAAAGACGCGTTTGCCGCCCGCGTCGATCTCTATCAGGAACGGCACGAAATGCTTCCTCGTACTCGTCACGACGCCCGCGCCGATCTGCGTGTCAAACAGCGGCATATCAGTGTGCGTATCGCGCAGATGCACCGTCCAGTCTCCGTCCGGCAGCAGCACGCGGCAGCCGTCGTTGAAGTCGAAGCGCACGCCTGCGGTGCCGGACCACGTCGGCGTGTCGGCGGGCGGCGTGAAGCCTCGCGGGTGCGTCGCGTCCGGCGCGGCGGACAGCTGCGGCGCGCTCTGGCGCGGACTGGGCGCCGGGGGCGCATGCGCATCGAACGTCAACGGCGAGTACGACGTGACCTTAGGCACGTCGTACTCGCTTCGCCTGGCGTTCGCAATGGAATACGAAAGAGAGAGGTGCATGATGACAATCGTTGTTCGGTGACGCACCGCGACGCGGGCGAAAAAGGCGCGTGCGCATGGGTGCGAAACGTGTGCTCGGCGGCGGCCGTGCACGAGACGCGCCGCGCCGGACAGCCGCTACGTTCGACTAAGCGAGCGGTTTCGCGTCAGCGGCGTCCGGTGCCGGTGTTCGATGACTTCGGGCTCATTTGGTGGTTCCTCTTGGGTGAGCGTCAGGCGCTATCCCGGAGACGGGCGATCGCGATTCGCATCACGATGCGTGCGCCGACAGAGCGGCTTCGGCAGCGGTTTCTGCCGATCATTCAGCAGCGCGATTATTTCAAGCGGTCGGTAAACGCGCGTCGGGGAAACAACCGATATTGGGGGGCTTTGTTCGGAAGGGGTAGTTGCGCGGCAGCGTGAGGTCGAGTAGAAAGGGCCATTGATCTATCCGCCTCGTGAACGTTCAGTGCCATATAAAGCCAGCCTGAAATCCGGTGCGCCGCGCAAACGCCCGAAACCGACGTATCGGGTCGCAAACGCCCGCGCCTACAATCAGAGAGGTGGCCGCGCAAATTCGGACAGACGGATAAGTGGTTTGGCCGGGGCCTGAGCCAGCGATAATGCTGGCAAAGGAACCGAGGAAATGACGAAGAGAACCCGACGGACGCACTCAGCGGCGTTCAAAGCGAAGGTGGCGCTGG
>NZ_JBNCAB010000203.1:0-2187 GCF_049805555.1 Burkholderia sp. DN3021
GCCGGCGGGCGCGGCATCGGCGCGTGACCGCGCCGGCCGCCGCGCCGCGATCGGCGCATTCACCATTCGGCGCGTCACTCGCGCGGCGCGTCGAGCCCCAGCCCCAGCAACGCGACCGCGTTGTCCTTCAGGATCAGCGGGTGCACGTCGGGCCGGAACCCGGCGCCGTGGAAATCCTCCAGCCATCTATCCGGCCGTATCAGCGGAAAATCCGACGCGAACAGCACCTTGTGCCTGAGCAGCGTGTTCGCATACTTGACCAGCTCCGGCGAGAAATACTTCGGCGACCATCCCGACAGATCGATGTAGACGTTCGGCTTGTGCAGCGCGATCGACAGCGCCTGCTCCTGCCACGGCCACGACGGGTGCGCGATCACGATCTTCATGTCCGGAAAATCGGCCGCGACGTCGTCGAGGTGAATCGGTTCGGAGTACTTCAGACGCAGCCCGCCGCCGCCGCGCATGCCCGATCCCATTCCGGAATGACCGCTGTGGAACACGGCCGGAAGCCCGTGCTCGGCGATTACCTCGTAGATCGGATACGCGAGCCGGTCGTTCGGAAAGCATCCCTGCATCGTCGGGTGGAACTTGAAGCCCTTCACGCCGTGTTCTTCGATCAGTCGGCGTGCCTCGCGTGCGCCGAAGCGGCCCTTGTGCGGATCGATGCTCGCGAACGCGATCATGACGTCGGCATTGTCCTGCGCGAACTGCGCGATCTCCTCGTTCGGAATGCGGCGCCGGCCGATGTTCGTCTCGCAGTCGACGGTGAACATCACGAAGCCGATGCGGCGCTCGCGGTAATACGCGATCGTCTCCGGAATCGTCGGCCGGCGGCCCTGCTTCAGCACCGTGCCGAAGTACTTGTCGGCCGCGTCGTCGAATGCCTTCGCGAACAGGTCGGGCGGCTGGCAGCACGACACTTCGGCATGCACGTGCGTGTCGATGGCGATCAGGTTGCGGATGTCCAAGCGTGTCTCCTCATGTCGTGAAGCGCAGGCGCCGCGCGGCACGAAACCGCGTGTTCGCGCCCGTTTAGGGGTTTGTCCCGAGCCGCTTCCATTCTACTTTACATGTCAGGCTACCTGATAGTAAATTGGCGTCGAGTCGCGCAGGGCGGCACTGTCATTGGAGAACGAAGATGAGTTACGAAGGTCGCTGGAAAACGGTGAAGGTCGCGGTCGAGGGCGGGATCGCGTGGGTCACGCTGAACCGTCCGGACAAGCGCAACGCGATGAGCCCGACGCTGAACATGGAGATGATCGACGTGCTGGAAGCGGTCGAGCTCGACGCCGAAGCGCAGGTGCTCGTGCTGACCGGCGAGGGCGACGCATGGACGGCCGGGATGGACCTGAAGGAGTATTTCCGCGAAGTGGACGCGGGCCCGGAGATCCTGCAGGAAAAGATCCGCCGCGACGCGAGCCGCTGGCAGTGGCAACTGCTGCGCATGTATTCGAAGCCGACGATCGCGATGGTCAACGGCTGGTGCTTCGGCGGCGGTTTCTCGCCGCTCGTCGCGTGCGATCTCGCGATCGCGGCCGACGAAGCCGTGTTCGGGCTGTCGGAGATCAACTGGGGCATCCCGCCGGGCAACCTCGTCAGCAAGGCGATGGCGGATACGGTCGGGCATCGCGAGGCGCTGTACTACATCATGACCGGCGATACCTTCACCGGGCCGCAGGCCGCGAAGATGGGGCTCGTCAACAAGAGCGTGCCGCGTGCGCAACTGCGCGACGAAGTGCTTGCACTCGCCGCGAAGCTGCTGGACAAGAATCCGGTCGTGATCCGCAATGCGAAGCACGGCTTCAAGCGCTGCCGCGAACTGACGTGGGAGCAGAACGAGGACTACCTGTACGCGAAGCTCGACCAGGCGAACTACCGCGATCCGGAAGGCGGCCGCGAGCAGGGCCTCAAGCAGTTCCTCGACGACAAGAGCATCAAGCCGGGCCTGCAGGCGTACAAGCGCTGACGCGCGACGCGGCACGCAACCGGACTGAGCGGAGACAGCGAAATGCACGAAGTGAGTTTGTTGATCGACGGCGTGTCGCGCGGCGCGTCGGATGGCGGCACGTTCGACCGGATCGATCCGGCGACGGGACAGGTGGCGTCGCGCGCCGCCGCGGCGACGCTCGCCGATGCGGATGCCGCGGTCGCGGCGGCCGCGCGCGCGTTTCCCGCGTGGGCGGCGCT
>NZ_JBNCAB010000204.1:0-2149 GCF_049805555.1 Burkholderia sp. DN3021
ACGCTGCCTGCGATCAAATCGGCAGCATGATTGCCTCGGACATTCCACTTAAAAATATCGAAAACCTGTCCGAACGAGCGAGACCACCTGTAATGACGACTGCGGTTGTAAAACACATCAATGTATTCGAACAGATCGGCCTTCGCGTCCTGATGCGTGCGGTAGCGCGTGGCGTGAACCCGTTCGTTTTTCAAGCTGTTGAAGAAGCTTTCCGTCGGGGCATTGTCCCAACAATTTCCTTTGCGACTCATCGAGCAGCGCATGCCATAGGCGGCCAGCTTGCGCTGGAACTCATGACTCGCGTACTGGCTGCCCCTGTCCGAATGGCACAGCGCGCCGGGCGCAGGGCGGCGGCGGAACCAGGCCATCGTCAGTGCGTCCGTCACGAGATCCGCCGTCATGCGTGGCTTGATCGACCAGCCCACCACTTCCCGGTTGAACAGGTCGAGCACTACGGCCAGGTACAACCAACCCTCGTCGGTCCAGATATACGTGATGTCCGAGCTGAACACCTGATTCGGCGCGGCGGGCGTGAACTCGCGATTCAACAGATTTGGCGCGACCGGCAGCTTGTGCTTCGAATCGGTCGTGACACAATAGCGGCACCTGTGCCGGGCCCGGATACCGTTCTCACGCATCAGTCGTTCCACGCGGTCCTTGCTGGCTGGAAAGCCGCGATCACGAATTTCCTCCGTCATGCGAGGCGAACTGTAAGCTCCCTTGACCTCGGCATGTACCGTCCGGATCAGTGTCAGCAACTGCGTGTCCGTCAGTCGCGTTCGTCCCGGCTTGCCGCCGCGCTTCCACGCACGATAACCGTTCACACTGACCGACAGCACCCAGCACAGCGAGGACAACGGATATTGCCCGACCTGCCGGTCGATCCAGGCATACCTCACAGCAGGTCCTTCGCGAAGTATGCTGCCGCTTTTTGCGCTCTCAAGCTCCATTTGCAGGCGCTTGTTCTCCGCTCGCAGACGCGACAGTTCCATCTGCTCCGGCGTGACTGGCTTCGCTCCGGCTCCACTCAGCTTGCCCGACGCCTCGGCCTTCACCCAGTTGCGAAGCGTCTGCTCCGACATGCCCAGTTCCCGGGCCACTACGGCCAAGCCCTGGCCTCCCTTCACCCGCTGGACGGCGGCCACCTTGAACTCCGCCGTATACGCTTGTTTCGGTACTTTAAACATCCCTGATTCCTTCCTTTCCGTCGAGTTTATACACGACCGGTTGGAAGGCGAAGGCGAAGTTTCAGGGGAAGCTCATGCGGTTCGCCGAAGTTAACAAACTTCAATCCCGTTTAACAGCAACACTTAACAACCATGGAATGGATCATGGCGGACGATAAAAAATCGCTCATAAGGTCGGCTTTGCAACAAAAGATATTGGAAGTGTGCGATCGAAAGATTGCGGAAAAAGGTCCCAAGGTTGGCCTCTCTTTCTACGCTTTCTTTGCCAACAAGAACGATGACCCGGAGCTTCTGATGGAAGCAGCCGAATGGTGGATCAAAACCCACCAGTTCGATCATTTCGAGAAGGCGACGAAAGTCCGAGCCGCGGCTGTTGCGTTGTCTACTTGTGCCGCTCGCGATTGATGGCCCTGGCGCGCCCGTAATGAGCGAAAACTGAGCCTGGGGCCGGCGTTGTTGCATAAATCAGGCACAAGGACGAAGTGATGCCTTTGTGGGCTTTGTTCGGAAGGGGTAGTTGCGCGGCAGCGTGAGGTCGAGTAGAAAGGGCCATTGATCTATCCGCCTCGTGAACGTTCAGTGGCATACAAAGCCAGCCTGAAATCCGGTGCGCCGCGCAAACGCCCGAAACCGACGTATCGGGTCGCAAACGCCCGCGCCTACAATCAGAGCTTGAAGCGGCGAGGCCAGCTCAGCCTGTACTGCCCGCACGGCGATCTGAAGGCGCTGTTCATCAATGCCCGGCCGTATGTGCGGGGTGTGTCTGGGCGTACCCACAGGTGGTCTCGCTCGTTCGGACAGGTTTTCGATATTTTTAAGTGTGCGATTCACAGACATCGTTTCACTTTCTTGAATGCCGTTTTCTTGGCGTGCTTGAGTTCGTGGCTCCGGTAGGAGACTCGAGTTCAAGCGCGCGCCGATGATGTTCGGCAAGGGTCTTGTCAACTCGCCATTCGCGATGC
>NZ_JBNCAB010000205.1:0-2132 GCF_049805555.1 Burkholderia sp. DN3021
CACATTAAGCACCAAAGTGCACTCGCCGGGCAGGCGCTGCGGTACTTCGGCGCGCTGTACGAAGTGGAACGTGACGTAGTGGAACTTGAACCCGACGGAAGACGCATCGTGCGTCAGGAGCGTGCTCGACCGATCGCGGACACACTCCACACCTGGCTGCTCGAGCAGCGACAACGTGTCCCCGAGGGCTCGGCGATTGCCAAGGCGCTCGATTACAGCCTGAAACGCTGGGAGGCGCTCACGCGCTATCTGGACGACGGGCATCTGCCTGCGGACAACAACTGGGTGGAAAACCAAGTCCGTCCATGGGCCATCGGCAGGTCGAACTGGTTGTTCGCCGGGTCACTGCGCGCGGGAAAGCGTGCAGCCGCGATCATGACGTTGATCCGCTCCGCGCAACTGAACGGACACGATCCGTTAGCTTACCTGAAAGACGTGTTGACCCGGTTGCCGACCCACCGTGCTGCCGACATCACGCAGCTGCTGCCCCATCGCTGGACGCCAACCGACGCTTGACCATCTCGGCGATCGGTCCCGTCAAGATGACTTCGCCGGGGGCTTACGTTGATGGCGCTGTCGTTACATGTGCGCCTGTCGAATGGTGTCGAATTCGATCTTGGCGAGGCGAGCGTCGATGAGCTGGCCACGGTAATCCAGATGCTCGGGAGGCTGCCGTGTTCCGGTTCGACGAAGAGCTGAAGGTTTATCTGCATCGCGATCCGGTGGACTTCCGCATGGGCATCAACGGGCTGTCGATACTGGTCGAACAGGCGATGCGCCTGAACCCGATGACCTCGGCGCTGTTCGTCTTCGGCAACCGTCGTCGCGATCGCATCAAGATTCTCGGCTGGGGCGGCAACGGCTTCTGGCTGCTGCTCAAGCGACCACAGCGGTGACGATTTCGCGCTCTGGCAGGTAGCCGTTGCGCACGAGCGCCCGCCGTCCATCGATCGTCTTCACATTCGAATACTGCTCGAGCATTGCCGCCAGTTCCGCCTCGATTGCCTGCTGGATGATCCGCCGCGCCCCTTGCTGGATCAGATCGTCCAGGCCGGCCGTACCCTTGATGTTTGCTTCTGCCGTTTGACTGCCGCTCGTATCCTGCGTATGTTTCGCCATGGTGGTGGAGTTCGATTGAGGAAGTGTTACCGTGAGAAGCAACATTCTCCTTCAATCGCCACCGCCTTCTCCTGCCTCCTCCCTACGCCGCGTACACCACTTCCAACGATAGCTCAACAAAAGCTAGGCAGCGTTCCAACCTCCGCCGCCCTTCGGGGGACAGTTGCTCGCCCTCCACCGCAGCCAGCAACTGGCCAAACTCGGAGCAGGACCGCTCGCGCCAGCCCCTCCAACTCTTGCTGGCGCTTTCTTCAGGCACCGCAGTTGCCGGCAGCGCTACGGCAGCACTGCCGCAAGACTTGAGAGCCAGCCCCAGAGGCGAGCCCGGTTTCCTAGCCTCAATATTGGCCGTCAGCTCCGCTTGCTCCGAGGAACGCACCCCAGGAGCGGACGAATAGGATGACAAAACAATAGACATTCCAAATACTCCAGTCTTGGCCAAATGGCCGAGACAACCATGATAAAAACCATCCGCCCTGGAACTTAAGGGGCATCCCAGCTTAGCCGGGGTGCGCGTCCGAAACTTGCACAAATCGTCCCCAACAGGCTTTGTTCGACAGGGTTGTTGGGCGCAAAGTAATAATGAGCCACTTCGCGCGAAGTAAATCTGAGCCACCTTTCAGTACAGTCAGCCTTTTGCGCGCAAAGGCTGGCGATGCTCCAGAAGGAACAGTGGATGCAAATCCATGTGCTCAAAGCCCAAGGCGTATCGGAGCGCGAGATCGCGCGGCGCCTGGGCATTTCTCGCAACACGGTGGCACGGTACCTGTCGGCCGAGGAAGTGCCGCGCTACAAGCCGCGTGAACCGAGGCCAACCAAGCTCGGAGCGTTCGAGGCGTACATCCTCGATCGCATGGCTGCTGCAGCACCCGAGATCATCGCCGCGCCGGCGCTGCTGCGCGAGTTGCGTGCGCGCGCTACGAGAGCAATCGTCAAGTCTGGTGTACGCGGGTCGGGCGGCATGATCAGGCGGCCAGCGCTTGAGGAGCCGGTGTGCTTTCAGTCACCGGGAT
>NZ_JBNCAB010000206.1:0-2129 GCF_049805555.1 Burkholderia sp. DN3021
CAGGTGAAGTTGCACCTTATTCTTTCATCGACGTATGTGCAAAACCCCGCAGAGTAGCGCGGCAAACATTAGGGACGAACTTATTGAGTTGTTTTCCCTTCGCCAGTCGGACCGACCGACGATATCTTTCGGTCGATAACAGCAACCCTTCCGTACCCAATGCGGGTCAGCTGGGTGCGATGTCGTACAACATTAATTTTGGCCCTCTGTCAAGACTTAAATTGGGTTTGGCAAAATACAATAACAGAATACAAAAATTTGATGTTAAAGCGAATAAATTCGTTGACTCAAATGAATATGAGACGGTTGCTGTTGCGGGACGCACGCAATTGCAGAATTCGCGCTTTCTCGATGAGGCGAAGGTGCGTGCTGAACTTAGAAAGATTAATCGCTTATATGAGCAGTTGAATGAATTGTCAGACACGTATCACGGTGCTGGTGCTGTGGGGTTGAGGGATAACTTAAGTACTGGGGTGGAGATTAGTGAAGCCGCGGCGACGGTGAATCTCGGTGATAGCTCAATAGGAACAGAAGTTTTTGTGACGCTCAGGAAGGGAGGTGGAATCGAGTGTGATCAGATAGTTGGCGTGACACAAATCAAAGATGGTGAATTAGGCTGGAATGGACTCTCGAGCGAGATAAGTGAATTGGATGTGGATTTCGTGCTGGCGCATCCCTATACCATTGTCAATAAATATCCAGATTTTCGGAAGTACGTTATCGATAGATTGAGAATTTCGCCGTCTGAGTTGGATAATTACCAATTGAAACGCTCTGGGTTGCAAACCGTGTATGCCGGTCTCGAGCGAATGTATTCCGAGAGTGGTTATTCTCGCGTCAAGAAAATCACGACCAAAGCCATTAACCCAATTACAGCAAACGAATTTATGAAGCGGGGGGGGGAGGCGGTTCCGTTGCAGTAACGAGACAGGGTAAGGGCACCTCGAAAAACCGTTCGGACGCTGGCATGATGCCACTGAGGCCGCAGGGATGAGGATGTGAAGATGATCAAGGTGAGTCTGTTCGCGGAGCAGGAACGTGAGACCAAGCTGGACAAGATAGGCGATGCGCTGAGCAAGCTGGGCGAGCACGTGGATTTTGCGGCGCTGGGAGGAGATCGACGAGGCGGTGCCCCGGCCGGGCGGAGAGCGCGGTGGTCGCCCGCCGTTTCCGACCGAACTGATGGTGCGGGTGCTGGTGGTGCAGGGCTTTGTTCGACAGGGTATGCGGGACGTGTCAGGAATTTCGTGTGCTGAGGCCGGTTAAAGGTCTCAGCTGATGGCGGAGGTGAATCGCTCGCCGAACAGAATGGCGAACTGATTTGTGCGATTCACATGTATTAGCCGGGACTCGATCTGACAGGTAGTCGGGCCTACAAAGAACGAGCCATCAATGGGGGATGAGTTTCTCCTTGGCTAGTTCGAGCGAATCGAGGAAAGTACGCATCGGCGTCTTGCCATAACACCAGCGCCCCTGATGCTCTCGTTCATTGTTGTACTGGTCGAGCCACGCATCAAGGTCCGTCTGCAGCGTAGCGATCGAGTCGTAGATCTTCTTTCGGAAGACGATGCGATAGAACGTATGCGGTCTTTTAACAACGCCCCTCAGCGGTTGAGGGCGGAAGGCATTCTCCAAGGCATGAGATCGGCATAGTCGTCGGCAGTTGCAGCGAGCGGCAACTTGGTGAACAGCCAGACCAGATAGCGATACGGCTCGACGCCGTTCGCCTTGCACGTCTCGACGAGGGAGTACAGGTTGGCACTGGCCTGCGCGCCGGCGACCGTATCGGAGAACAGCCAGCCCTTGCGGCCAACGACGAACGGCCGGATCGCGTTCTCACACAGGTTGTTCGAGATCGGCCAGTTGCCGTTACCGACGTAGCGGACCAGCTTGGGCCACTGTCCGCTCATGTACTGTAATGCCTTGCCGAGCAGACTCGACGGCACGACGCCCGGCAGATGCTCGATCAGCATGCGCTCGATGATGGCGAGCACGCGGGCGCTGTATCGGGCGCGCAGTCGCTGCCGGCATTCAGGCTTCCACTTCGCGCTGCGTGCCTCGGCCGCGAACAGCTTGCCGATCAGCACGACGAAGCGCGTGGCCAGCAGATCCGGCGAGCGTGCAGCCTT
>NZ_JBNCAB010000207.1:0-2103 GCF_049805555.1 Burkholderia sp. DN3021
AATGTACGGCTGTCCAACGGTGTCGAACTCGAGCTGGGCAAGGCCATCGCGACCATCGACGAACTGACGACCTTGGTTCAGATCCTGGGGAGGATGCCGTGTTCCGGTTCGACGAAGGCCTGAAGGTCTACCTGCACCGCGATCCTGTCGACTTCCGGTACGGCATGAACAGCCTATCGATTCTCGTCGAACAGTCGATGCGACTGAACCCGATGGATGCCTCGCTCTACGTGTTCGGCAATCGGCGTCGTGATCGGATCAAGATCCTCGGCTGGGATGGGAACGGCTTCTGGCTTCTAATGAAACGCCTCGAGGCCGATCGCTTTACCTGGCCAGACAAGAAAACCGAAGTCGTGACGATGACGACGGACTTGTTGCATGCATTGCTCGACGGTGATGACATTACCACGATCCAGCGGCATCCGAAGCGCGAATATCGCCGCGTGAGCTGAACAGGGATGCGGGGTGTCGGTCTAACCCGGCATGCCGATCAACGTCACGATTACCGCCGAGGAATTGAAAGAGCTGCTCGCCGAGCGCGATGCTGCTCGTGCATTACGAGAAGAAAAGGAGGCATTACGCGGCGCCCTGCGGCTCGCGACGGCGGAGCGTGATCTTGCTGAGGAACGACTCCGGGCCTACCGTCGCGAACTGTTCGGCGCGAAAAGCGAGGCACGAGACTCGGATCAGTTCGGCCTGTTCAATGAAGCCGAAGCGCTCGGTGCGAACAGCGCGCCCGCGCAGGAAGATACCTCAGAAACGACGGTTGCCGCGCACACGCGCAAGAAGCGCGGCCATCGCAAGCCGCTCGATCCCAACCTGCCGCGCGACGTTGTGCGGCACGAGCTGCCCGAAGCGGAGCGCTTCTGCACGCACGACGGGCACGCGCTCGTCGAGATCGGCGTGGAGATTAGCGAGCAGCTCGACGTGATTCCGGAGCAGCTTCGCGTGCTCCAGCACCAGCGCGTCAAATATGCGTGCCCGTGCTGCGATCTCGGCATCAAGGTTACGCCGGCGCCGCCGCGCATCATCCCTCGCGGACTGTTGAGCGAATCGGCGCTCGCGTGGATCGCCACGGGCAAGTATCAGTTCGGGATGCCACTGTATCGCCAGGCTGGTCTGCTGCGCCGCTTCGGCGGGGACATCTCGTCGAACACGATCGCCGCTAGCATGGTTCGCGTCGGCCTCGCGACGCAGCCCGTGATCAATCTGATGCGCGATGCATTGCTCGACGCCGAGCTGATCTACTGTGACGAGACGACGCTCCAGGTGCTGAAGGAAGAGGGCCGTCGACCGCAAACGACGAGTTACCTCTGGGCGCAGATGACCGGTTCGGGTATCCCCATCCGCTGCTTCACCTATACGCCCGGGCGCGGCACCAAGCTGGCCGACAAGCTGTTCACCGGGATCCGTGAGGGCGCGGTCATGATGACCGACGGCTACGAACCCTACAACGACATCGCTGAGCGTCACCAGCTCGTGCACCTTGGATGTTGGGTTCACGTGAGACGGTACTTCGTCAAGGCCGAGGACAACGTGCCCAAAGCGGCCCGCTCACCCGAACTGCTCGCGACACGCTTCATCAAGCTGATCGGCAAGCTGTTTGCCGCCGAGGCCCGCAGCGCGGCGTGGACAGCCGAACGACGGCAGCGGTTGCGACGACGATACAGCACCCGTGTACTCGACGCGATCCACACGCTGATGCTCGAGCAGTCGCCCGGCGTCGTACCAAAAAGCTTGCTCGGCAAAGGGCTGACCTATCTGCGCGAGCAGTGGCCGAAGCTGATCCGCTACGTCGAGAACGGCAGTTGGCCCATCAGTAACAATCCCTGTGAGAATGCGATTCGCCCGTTCTGCGTTGGGCGCCGCGGATGGCTGTTCTCGGACACCGTCGACGGCGCGAACGCGAGCGCCAACCTGTATTCTCTCGTCGAAATCTGCAAGGCCAACGGTATCGATCCGTATCGCTATCTCACCTGGCTGTTCCAGCGTCTCCCGCTGGCAACGACCGTTGACGACTACGACGCGCTGCTTCCTTGGAAGATGCCCGTCGACCTCCGCTGATCCGCTTCGTTACCACACCTCACGCGCTCGGCCACCTTA
>NZ_JBNCAB010000208.1:0-2065 GCF_049805555.1 Burkholderia sp. DN3021
GCGGCGGCCCGGAAGCGCGCGGGCAGCGCGTCGAGCGCAACCGGCGCGTCGTCCCAGTACAGCTTGCCCGCGTCGTCGATCGACAGCGTGACGGATTGCGGCGTGTCGCGCGCGACGCTGGCCGCGACCTTCGGCAGGTCGAGCCGGATCGCGTGCGTCATCAGCGGCGCGGTAATGATGAAGATGACGAGCAGCACGAGCATCACGTCGATCAGCGGCGTCATGTTGATCTCCGCCATCGGCGCGGAGGTCTTGTGGTGCTCGAGTCCGCCGAATGCCATGGTCGCTCCTCCCGGGCCGGCGCGTCAGACGCCCTGCGCGCACACGAACACGTGCAGGTCGCGCGCGAAGCCGTCGAGTTCCTCCGCGAGCTGCCGCACGAGCCGCCCGAGGATGTTGTAGGCCAGCACGGCCGGAATCGCGACGACGAGCCCGAATGCGGTCATGATCAGCGCCTCGCCGACCGGCCCCGCGACGTTCTCGATCTGTGCCTGCCCGCTCGCGGCGATGCTGCCGAGCGCGTGGTAGATGCCCCACACGGTGCCGAGCAGCCCGACGAACGGCGCGGTGCTGCCGATCGACGCGAGCAGCACCTGGCCGAATTCGAGACGCCGCTGCGAGCGCAGCATCGCGTGGCGCAACGCGCGCAGCACGCGTTCGCCGCGCTCGACGCGCGCGGCCAGCGCAGCCGGATCGTGATCGTCGGCCGCATCGCGCGCGGCTTCGGCGAGCGGCACGAACACGCGCTCGCGATCGGCGCCGGCGAGCACGGCGATGCCCGCGTCGAGTGACGGCGCTCGCCAGAACGCGGCGAGCGCGCGCGGCCCCTGCCGCTTCGCGCGGACCAGCAGCCAGGCTTTCATGAAGAGGAAACACCAGCTGGCGACGGACATCGCCAGCAGCACATAGGCAACGGCATGCGTGATCGCATCGCCGCTTTCGAGGTAGTGGACAACGCCGGTGGGAATCGCCATCGGAGTTTCCCCGTTGGGTGTCAGCGCAGGCCGAGCACGTCCTGCATGTCGAACAGGCCGGCGCCGCGCGCCGACAGGAAGCGGACCGCGCGCAGCGCGCCCTGCGCGTACGACACGCGGCTCGACGACTTGTGCGTGATCTCGATACGCTCGCCGATCCCGGCGAACAGCACGGTGTGATCGCCGACGATGTCGCCGCCGCGCACCGCGGCAAAGCCGATCGACGACGGATCGCGTTCGCCCGTCACGCCGTGGCGGCCGTACACCGCGCAATCGTCGAGCGAGCGCCCGAGCGCGCCGGCGACGGCTTCGCCCATCATCAGCGCGGTGCCCGACGGCGCGTCGACCTTGTGGCGGTGGTGCGCCTCGATGATCTCGATGTCGTAGCCGTGCGAGAAATGCTTGGCCGCGAATTCGAGCAGCTTCAGCGTGACGTTCACGCCGACGCTCATGTTCGCTGCGAACACGATGCCGATCTTGCCCGCAGCGGCCTGCAGTTCGGCCTTCTGCTCGGCGGTGAAGCCGGTCGTGCCGATCACGAGCTTCACGTCGTGGCGCAGCGCGGCCTCGACGTGCGCGATCGTGCCTTCCGGGCGCGTGAAATCGATCAGGTAGTCGGCCTGCGCGAACACGGCGTCGAGGTCGTCGGTCAGCTTGATCCCGGTTTCCTTGCCGAGGAACGCGCCGGCGTCCCGGCCGAGGAACGGCGAATCGGCGCGGTCGAGCGCGCCGACGAGCTGTGCGTCGGGATCGTTGAGAACGGCTTCGATCAGCATCCGGCCCATTCGGCCCGATGCGCCGGCAATCGCAATCTTCATGGCTTTCTACACGACAGGTCTAAAGGCGGGCGGCGCAAGCCGCCCCGTTTCCGCACGCCGGCCGCTTACTGCGACTGGACCGGCGCGGTGAGCGGCTGGTTCTGCAGCGTGTCCGAGCCTTGCGGGCCGACCGGCGGCGACGCCTCGCTCGACGCGTTCGGCTGCGGCGGACGATGGAACTGGAACTGCGGCTGGATCGCCGGCACCGCGCCCGGCGGCTGGCCGCCCGGCACCGGCGCACCGCCGGAAGCCTGCGCGGCCGGCGCGAAGCGG
>NZ_JBNCAB010000209.1:0-2052 GCF_049805555.1 Burkholderia sp. DN3021
GGCTTGCGGCGCGGCGGGCGGGCCGCCGGCCGGAGGCGAGGACGACGCGCCGGTGCCCGGCGTGCCGACCTGCGAGGTCGCGCCGCCGCCGGCGGGCGCCGATACGGTGCCGGTCAGCAGGCTGTCGAGGCGGCTCGCCAGCAGCGCGGCCGCAACGGAATCGATACCGGTCATGATCGGAGCGTGCTCACCTCAGCCACATCGTTGCGAATCCGGGAGCGGCACGCCGGTGCCGCCCGCGGGAACAGCGCGCGTGCCGCGTGCGGTAACGGGCACGGGCGCCCCGCGCCCGTCTCCCCGAAAAGCGGGGCCCTACCCGCGCGCGCGGTAGAGATCGGTCAATACCTTGGTCGAGCGCCGCGCCTCGAACAGCGCGGACAGCCGCGCGACGTCCGGGCTCGCGAGATCGCGGATCGCGGCGTCGTCGGCCAGGATGCGGCGAATCAGGTCCAGCTTGCGGCCGAGATCCGATTCGTCGAGCGCGACGCCCGGATCGGCTTCCTTCAGCCCGTCGACGAGCTGCATGAATTCGACCTGCAACCCCGGCAACGCGGCCCAGTCGGCGTCGCGCGCGGCGCACAGCATCCGGCCCGACACGGCTGCGAGCGCCTCGTAACGTTCGAAGTATTCGGCCTTGAGATTCATCGTGCTGCTTCCACTGCCTGTTGCGCGGCCATCCGCGCGACTTCCGGGGCGATGCCCGTCCATGCTTCCTCGAGCGTTGCGAGCAGCCCGTCGACCTCGACCAGCATCGCGTCGCTCGCCTGCGCGTTCGCTTCCAGCAGGCGCCGGCCGATATACGCATACAGCGCGTCGAGCCGGCCCGCGATCTCGCCGCCCGCGTCGCGGTTCAGCGACGCCTGCAGGCCGCTCTCGACGATCCGGATCGCCTTGCCGATCGCTTCGCCGCGCGCGGACACGTTGCCCTGCTGCAGATGCATGCGCGCCAGCGCGATCGCCTGCCGCGCGCCCTGGTACAGCATCGCGATCAGCCGGTGCGGGGAGGCGCCCATCACCCCTGTCTCGACGCCGACACGCGCGTATGCACTGGCTCCAGCGTGTCCTGGGGAAAACATGCGCTTCTCCTTGTCATGCCTTGGCTATACGGGAGCCGCCGCCGTGCATCGCACGACGCGGCCTTCTCCGGAGTTATCGGAAGGGATTTGAAAAGCTTTAGACGCGCGGGGCCGCGGCCGGGCGCGGGAAACCGGCCCGCCGGCCCCGCCCGGCAAGGCCGGAGGGCCGTGACCGGGTGCCCGTCCCCGGATGCCCGTCGCCGGATGGCCGTCCCCGGATGCCCGTCGCCGGATAGCCGTCCCCGGATGCCCGTCGCCGGATAGCCGTCCCCGGATGCCCGTCGCGTCACACCGACATCTGCATGATGTCGTTGTAAGCGCTCACTAGCTTGTTGCGGACCTGAAGCCCGAACTGGAAGCCGACGTTCGCTTTCTGCATGTCGACCATCACGTCGTTCAGCGACACGTTCGGCGCACCGACCTCGAACGCCTGTGCCTCGCCGAGCGCGTGCTGCTGGTCGCCGCTGATCTTGTCGAGCGACGCCTTCATCGCGCTCGCGAACGTGCCGGCCGTCGCCGCGCCCGAGCCGGCAAGCGCCGCCGTCGGGCTCGCGACGCCGCCCGACGCCTGCGCGGCCATCGACTGCATCTGTTGCAACACCGAACCGATTCCGCTGACGTTCGCAGCCATGCTGTCCCCAGACATAAGAGAAGAGACCCGGACGCACCGGGCGTTTCCGCCGGCGCCGCACCACGCGCACCATGCCGGATCGCGAAAAAGGATAGCAGCGCGCCGCGCGGCAAAGCCGAGAAAGTACGGGGGAAACCCCGCTCTTTTCGGTCGATCGGAGTATGGCTCGGATCACGATAATCGCATCGTGTCATTGTCCGCCCGCTCGCCCGAGCGAGCTCAGTCGTCCCGCTCCGGAGAAACTCGACGCATGGATTCGCAGGCCAACTCGCTGATCAACCCCGACGCCCGCGCGGGCCTCGCCAGCCCGGCGCCCGGCGCCGCCGCGGCCGCCGCGTTGCCGGG
>NZ_JBNCAB010000210.1:0-1933 GCF_049805555.1 Burkholderia sp. DN3021
GGTCCGGCGCGAAGCGCGCGCGGCGCTTCGCCTCGCGCGCGCGCACTTCGCATCGGCGGCCGGGCGGGCGCGGCGCGCTGCTACCTTGCGCTTCATACGCCATTTCCTCAACGACATGCGCCGCTCGCGCGGCGACACGGAGCGCACACCATGGACGAATCCCGGCCGACCTATCTGCGATGCAACCAAGCGGCGCTGAACGAACTGATCGACGCCGCGAGCCTCGCGCTCGGCGGCGCGCTCGACGGCCCGGCCGCCGATCCCTACGACATCGGCCTGCTGATCGACGCGCTGCGCGTGCTCGCGCCGCAACTGCCCGCCGCCGACATGTTCGACGGCATGCTGCACGTCGCGCTCGGCAACTTCGACGACGCGGTGCGCGTGTTCGCGGAGATCGCGAACGGCACTACGAACACGATCTACGGCAAGGCGCTGCTCGCGTTCGCGCTGCAACTGAAGCGCGATCCGGAATGGCGGATCGCCGCCGACGAGGTACTCGCGGCCGGCAGCCCCGCGCAGGCGGTCGCGCTCGTGCGCGCGCTCGAGCGGCAGCACGACGTGATGCTCGCGAAGGAACACGCGGATCGCACGGGTGTCTGGGAGCTTCCTGAATCGGCCGCGGCGGCCAACGGCGACACGCCCGATGCGCCGCCCGCGAACCCGGCGGGCGGCTTCGATGCGCAGGCCGCGTTCGCGCATCAGCAATATCTGCGTCTTTGACGAGGAGGCCCGCATGAATGCCCCGCTTTCCCCGGTCGACCTGACCCGCGCGCTCGACGTCGCGTTCTCCGACGCGGCGGCGGCGCCAGCCGGCGCGACCGCCGCGCCGACGCCCGACGTCCCGGCCGACGTCGCCAGCCGTTTCCAGGCGCTGATGTCGAACGCGACGCCGACGCCGCCCGTCGCGCATACGCGCGAAGCAAGCGCCGTGTCGAAGCTCGTCGAGACGTCGGACGCCGCGATCAAGCAGGTGCTCGACAACTCCGCCTACCTGAGCCAGCACGCGGACGAACTGTCGATGAACCAGATGTTCGCGGCGTCGATCCAGGCGTCGGCCGAGGCGACCGCGATGCAGATCGACCTGCAGGCGAAGATGGGCGTCGTCACGTCGACGAAGGACGCGATCGGCTCCCTGATGAAGAACCAGTGACCATGGAACGACTCCCTTCCCCGATCGCCGCCGGCGGCCGCCGCCGCGCGGCCCGGCTTGCCGTGCTGCTCGCGTGCGCGGCGCTCGTCGCCGGCTGCCAGCAGGAGCTGTACGGCGGCCTCGCCGAGCGCGACTGCAACGAGATGATGGCCGCGCTGCTGCAGAACGGTGTCGACGCGCAGAAGAAGACGCCCGACGGCGGCAAGACGTGGACGCTCGCCGTCGACGACAAGCAGATTGTCAAGGCGATGGAAGTGCTGCGCGCGCGCGGGCTGCCCGCGACGCGCTACGACGATCTCGGCGCGCTGTTCAAGAAGGACGGCCTCGTGTCGACGCCGACCGAGGAGCGCGTGCGGTTCATCTACGGCGTGTCGCAGGAGCTGTCGGACACGCTGTCGAAAATCGACGGGGTCGTCGTCGCGCGCGTGCACATCGTGCTGCCGAACAACGATCCGCTCGCACAGGTCGCGAAGCCGTCGTCGGCGTCGGTGTTCATCAAGTACCGGCCGAACGCGAATCTCGCGACGCTGACGCCGCAGATCAAGAACCTCGTCGTCCATAGCGTCGAAGGGCTGACGTACGACGAAGTGAGCGTCACGTCGGTCGCCGCCGATCCGGTCGATCTCGTGTCGGCCGCGCAGCCGAGCGCGCAGAAGTCCGGCGGCGCGACGCTCGTCGGCCTGCTGATCGCCCTCCTCGTGTGCGTCGTGCTCGCGGCCGCGGGCGGTGTGCTGTGGTGGCGCGCGCGCAAGCACGGCGGCGCGGGCGTGGGCGGGCTGGCCG
>NZ_JBNCAB010000211.1:0-1922 GCF_049805555.1 Burkholderia sp. DN3021
ACCCTTGATGTTTGCTTCTGCCGTTTGACTGTCGCTCGTATCCTGCGTATGTTTCGCCATGGTGGTGGAGTTCGATTGAGGAAGTGTTACCATGAGAAGCAGCATTTCTCCTTCAATCGCCACCGCCTTCTCCTGCCTCCTCCCTACGCCGCGTACACCACTTCCAACGATAGCTCTATCTGAATCGGATCGCTGCTTAACCCGTTGGCCTCCACGAATTCCGTCCGACCTCAGCCATCTTCAGGTTCCTTTTGCTGGTCCCTATGACCAGCTCAGGCCACGACCGTTCCACTTACCAACCTGTCCGAATTCCCGGCGCCATCTCTGTGCGCAACTGTTCATTCAACATTTTCAAATCTTTGCTGTCTTTCCATTGAGGTCGGCTGGCATCGGGAATGCCACTTTCATGTTTGTGCGTAAAATAATCGCGTCGGCTTTCATAGCGATCCTTGAAGGACATGTTCTTGTCCATCGTATCCGCGCTGTTGACGTACTTCCTGAGCGACCGATACATAGATACCGCTGCGTCCGTGGGCACTGTCGAATGAGGATTGAGATGAAGTCCTTCCACGCCATTTGCCATCCTACCATCCAATAAGGGGCCAATTGCAAAAGCGATCTCACTTGGTTTTACGTAAGCGCTCATCACCTCCTTAAGTGGAGTCCCATCGTTAAGGGTTGTTCTTATATGAGCACCACCTTCACTGAGTTGCGCAGCATAAAGGTAACCTCCTGATCTATTGGCAAAAGCATACCCGACCTCAGGGGCGATTGTCGTGGAGACCACTAAATTATCACCCCCAAATACGGGTTGCCTTGTAGGAGTAAAGCCACAATGGAATATTTTCTCCGGAGAATCGGCAGCTCCCCGGAAAACAAGCCCGCCCACCGTGGATGGGTCGTACGCCTGTCGCACACGATTCTGGATGGATTGCGCCTGCGCCTTTGCACCTACCTTATGCAAGAGCTCGACGTCGGGCGCCGAATGTTCCGCACGCCGCACTTTCTCTTCGAAATCAGCCAATCGCCTCAGGTATTCAGTGGTGGGTTTGACACCCAAATCCGCATAACCATCGTCTCGCATTTGCGGGCGAGGAGGGATTTCTTCTGGCAGAAGCAGGCTGCCAGACTCCGACCCGCTAAAATTAATCTTGTCTCCTTGCAGGGACTGCGTTTCATCAAAATACCCTTCAGTGGCCATTCGATCGACGGCACGCTGCAACATGCCCTGTTTCTCTTGGAATGCCTTGATGCTCTCTGCGGTCGGCTTAGGCTTGACAAGTGGCTTGCCAACGGCCTTGCGTTGCTGCATATCTTCGACCTTTACCGCGCCGATTTGCACGTTCCGTCCAGCCTTGACCCACTCGCTGCCTGCTACGTCACCTTGGGCATCGACCAATACGTCGCGCTGCGCGTTCACCGGCCCATTGAGCTTCACTTCATCTGCCGCCATCACCAACACATCGCGCTGCGCGCTCATCTGGCCGGCCGTCACCCTACTCCCCAGCAGCACCACATCAGCTCCCGCGGTCGCCACCCCATGGGTTGCCACGCGCCCACGTGCGGAAACGATAACCGCGCCGTCCGCGCTCACGTTCTGCACACTCACGCTAGACTCTGCTTGCGACGCTGCGATCGCGACATCCTGTTGCGCCGGTACCGGCCCGCCCAGCGTCACCTCGCCATTGGCACTCACCCGGATATCGTTCGCCGACGTGATCGCGCCATCATGCCGCACGCCCACCCCCGACTCCGTGCTCGCCAGCAAAATGTGACGTCCGTACATCGCGCCCAGCGCGTCACCGCTGATGCCCAGCGCCGGTGCCTTCGAGCCGTCCGGCGCCGTCGCCGCGTCCTGGCCGGTCCGCGGATCGTAGGTATTCATCCCCGCCACCAAACGCACGTCGGCACCCACGCCACTC
>NZ_JBNCAB010000212.1:0-1906 GCF_049805555.1 Burkholderia sp. DN3021
GCCGCAGGCTGCGGCACAACCGGCACGGCGTGCCGCGCCGGCGTCGCATGCGGCCACGTCGGCGGCGGCGGGCGCAGCGGGCGCAAGCCAACCGAAGCGCGCGGCGGACCCCGATGCGCGTACGCAGAAGGAAGCACCCGCGTCCCGCGGCGCCGCTGCAGGCGGCTACGGGCCGCGTCTCGCGAAGTCGGCCGCCGCCCCGGCGGACAAGCCGGCCGCGAAGCCCGCGCTCGTGCGCCCCGCGCTGAACGGCGAGAAGCCGGCGCTGGCCGCGGCCGGCACGTCCGACGACGACTGGGAGACCTTCTAAGCCATGCCGAACGCGCGCGCGCCGTTTCGACCCGATGCACCGGATGCCTCGCCTCGCGCGGGCGAGCCGGGGCGCGACTTCGCGTTTACCGGCGCGGATTTCGCCCGCATCCGCGCGCTGATCCACCAACGCGCGGGGATCTCGCTGTCCGAGCACAAGCGCGACATGGCGTACAGCCGTCTCGCGCGGCGGCTGCGCGCGCGCGGCCTCGACACGTTCCGCGACTACCTCGACCTGCTCGAGCAGGAAGACGATCCGCTCGAGTGGGAAGCGTTCACCAACGCGCTGACGACCAACCTGACCGCGTTCTTCCGCGAGTCGCATCACTTCCCGATCCTGTCGGCGTTCGTGAAGGGGCGGCCGGCGCCCGTGTCGGTATGGTGCTCGGCGGCGTCGACCGGCGAGGAGCCGTACTCGATCGCGATCACGCTGATCGAGGCGCTCGGCGAATCGGCGGCGCGCGGCGCGTCGATCCTCGCGACCGATCTCGACACGCAGGTGCTCGCGAAGGCGGAAGCCGGCATCTATACGTACGACCAGGTCAAGCACCTGGCGCCCGAGCGGCTGAAGCGCTTTTTCCTGAAGGGCACGGGCGCGCAGGCCGGCCGCGTGAAGGTGCGCCCCGAGCTGCGCGCGATGATCCGCTTCGAGCAGCTGAACCTGACCGATGCGGACTACGGGATCGCGAAGCCGTTCGACGCGATCTTCTGCCGCAACGTGATGATCTATTTCGACAAGCCGACGCAGGGGCAGGTGCTGTCGCGTTTCGAGCCGCTCGTGAAGCCGGGCGGGCTGCTGTTCGCCGGCCATTCGGAAAACTTCACGTACGTCACGCAGGCGTTCCGCCTGCGCGGGCAGACGGTGTACGAACTGACTCGCGACGCCGCGCAGGGTGCGCGGCCGCGTGGCGCGCAGGCGCCTGCGGCGGCCGCCATGCCGTCGCGCGTGCCCGCACGGGCCGCGGACGCCGCGCCCGCCTATGGAGATCGCGGATGAGCGCACTGCCGATCGCGACCAATCGCTATTTCGACAACCACTTCGGCCGTCCCGGCGTGAAGCTGTTGCCGAACGAGTTCTACACGACGTCCGAGGACATGGTGCTGATGACCGTGCTCGGCTCGTGCGTCGCCGCGTGCCTGCACGACCCGTACGCGGGCATCGGCGGGATGAACCACTTCATGCTGCCCGACGACGGCGCCGATCCGGGCGCGGCCGCGTCGGAATCGATGCGCTACGGCGCGTACGCGATGGAAGTGCTGATCAACGAGCTGATCAAGGCCGGCGGGCGCCGCGAGCGCATCGAGGCGAAGGTGTTCGGCGGCGCGGCCGTGCTGGCCGGGATGACGACCATCAACATCGGCGATCGCAACGCGGATTTCGTGCGCCGCTACCTCGCGCTCGAACGCATCCGCATCACGGCGGAAGACCTGCAGGGCGTGCACCCGCGCAAGGTCGCGTTCATGCCGCACACGGGGCGCGCGATGGTGAAGAAGCTGCGGCTGCAGGTGCCGGGCGTCACCGAGCGCGAAGCCGCGCTCGCGCGCGAGCCCCCCCCCGCCGCACGGTCGCGCGCGCACGTCGAGCTGTTCGCGGCGA
>NZ_JBNCAB010000213.1:0-1899 GCF_049805555.1 Burkholderia sp. DN3021
ACACCACCAACGTCGGCACGTTGACTCTCACCGGCATTGAAACGGGCGCCACCGTCGAATACTCGACCGATGGTGGCCACACCTGGAACACCAGTTTCAACGCGGTCGAAGGCGTGAACGACGTACAGGTCCGGCAGACCGATGTCGCGGGCAATACATCGGATCCGACTTCTTTCAGCTTCACGCTCGATACGTCGGCCGCTGCGCCCGGTGTCGCGCTCACGAGCGATTCCGGTAGCAGCGCTACCGATCACACCACCAACGTCGGCACGTTGACTCTCACCGGCATTGAAACGGGCGCCACCGTCGAATACTCGACCGATGGTGGCCACACCTGGAACACGAGTTTCAACGCCGTCGAAGGCGTGAACGACGTACAGGTCCGGCAGACCGATGTCGCGGGCAATACATCGGATCCGACTTCTTTCAGCTTTACGCTCGATACCTCGGCCACTGCACCGGGTATTGCACTGACCGCCGACTCAGGCAGCAACGCTATCGACCACATCACCAACGTCGGCACACTCAACGTATCTGGTGTGGAGACTGGCGCAGTTGTCGAATACTCGATCGATGGTGGCCACACCTGGAGCACCAGCTTCAACGCCGTCGAAGGCGTGAACGACGTACAGGTTCGGCAGACCGATGTCGCGGGCAACACGTCGGCCCCGACCTCGCTCAGCTTCACACTCGATACCTCGGCCGCCGCACCCAACGTCGCATTGACCGCCGATTCCGGCACTAGCTCGACCGACCACATCACGAACGTCGGTGCACTCAACGTTTCTGGTGTGGAGACTGGCGCAGTTGTCGAATACTCGACCGATGGCGGCCATACCTGGAACACCAGCTTCAATGCCGTCGAAGGCGCGAATGACGTACAGGTGCGGCAGACCGATGTCGCAGGCAATACATCGGATCCGACTTCATTCAGCTTTACGCTCGATACCTCGGCCGCTGCGCCCGGTGTCGCACTCACGAGCGATTCCGGTAGCAGCGCTACCGACCACATCACCAACGTCGGCACACTCAACGTTTCTGGTGTGGAGACTGGCGCTGTTGTCGAATACTCGATCGATGGCGGCCACACCTGGAACACGAGTTTCAACGCCGTCGAAGGCGTGAACGACGTGCAGGTTCGGCAGACCGATATCGCAGGCAATACGTCGGATCCGACGGCGTTCAACTTCACGCTCGACACCTCGGCCGCTGCGCCCGGTGTCGCACTCACGAGCGATTCCGGTAGCAACTCGACCGACCACATCACGAACGTCGGTGCACTCAACGTTTCTGGTGTGGAGACTGGCGCAGTTATCGAATACTCGATCGATGGTGGCCACACCTGGAACACCAGTTCCAACGCCGTCGAAGGCGTGAACGACGTACAGGTTCGGCAGACCGATATCGCAGGCAATACATCGGATCCGACCTCGTTCAACTTCACGCTTGATACCTCGGCCGCCGCGCCCAGCATCGCATTGACCACCGATTCCGGCAGTAGCTCGACCGACCACATCACCAATGTCGGTACGTTGAATCTCACCGGTGTTGAAACCGGCGCCACCGTCGAATACTCGATCGATGGTGGCCACACCTGGAACACGAGTTTCAACGCCGTCGAAGGCGTGAACGACATACAGGTCCGGCAGATCGATGTCGCAGGCAATACATCGGATCCGACTTCTTTCAGCTTTACGCTCGATACGTCGGCCGCGGCGCCGGGTGTTGCACTGACTACCGATTCCGGCAGCAGTGCGACCGACCACATCACCAACGTCGGCACGCTGAATCTCACCGGTGTCGAAACGGGCGCCACCGTCGAATATTCGATCGATGGCGGTCATACCTGGAACACCAGTTTCGACGCCGTCGAAGGCATGAACGATGTACAAATTCGGC
>NZ_JBNCAB010000214.1:0-1819 GCF_049805555.1 Burkholderia sp. DN3021
TAAACAAACGACCACCGGAAGCGATCCGCAGGCGTTGCCTAACCCGTTGACGAAGCTTGTAGCTCGGGTCAAGGAGAAGTTCAAGTCGAGTTCCAAATACGAGATTACCACCGCAGATTTGGACGAAAAGAGCTCGGACACGGGAGGCGTCACGGCGGGAGATCCCGAGACAATGCTAAAGACGCCAGAGAGACCGTCCAATGATGCTGCGAAAGAGAAGCTTGATGCATTCTTAAAAGAAAAAGAAATTGAACATACTGCTTTGCAGCAGGCTGCTCGTGAGTACACGGATCAGCTACTGTCGGAAGGCATGACGTACAACCAGGTGTATGCCGATCCTCGTAGCAAAGAGTTTCAGGAGAAGCTGGAGAGAATAGAGAAGCTCGAAACGACCGCGAAGCTCAATTATATGATCGAGAAGTATCCTGGAGTGTTCGATAAAAGCCCGGATGGATTGACGACAGCCAAGAAATTGGTTCTAAAATATCTCACGCCCGATAGTATCGTGATACGAAACCAGAGCAAGGAGTTTCTGGATATGGAAAATGGTACAGTAAGTGGCATTAAAGGAGTGGCGGACAGGCATCCTTTGGATGATCCATACAAGATTAGTGTAGATAAAACCAAGCCTCCCGGTACCCTTTTGGGGCGCACAATGCATGTGGGTGATGAAACCACCATTGGCGAACTTCATCAGAAGGGCGAAGAGACGCTTTTCACCATGATCGTTGACCCCGAGAGTGCGAAAGAGCTGATCAAGCAGAAAGGAACGGGATATTCTGGTGGTGCGATCATTAGTGCGCCTTTGAGGGAATATCTGGTGCGAGGAGCGAAGCTGTACGGCGACCCGATATCTGCAACAGGCAATGCCACGCTAATTTCTTTGCCCAAGGGAACAAAGGTACCAGTGGACATCTACGATGGAGAAACCGGCAAGCTGATAAGGGGGGCTGGTAAATGAGATTGAAGGTGAGCCAGTATGACTTTCCGTGAGGCAAGGGCTGGCATGGCGTGGGGTATTCAACTCGGGTTAGCTGTGTGCTTCATGGACATCGTTTCAACTAAAATAAATCGATGGACCGAGAGATCGCCGCGCGATTGGGGCCTGTCAGATTTTTAGTGTGCTGAGGTCATGAGACGATAACGGAACTAACGTCCTATGACCGATTCAACAGTGACCAAGAAGAGCAAGAACCCGAAGGCGCCGAAGCTGTTCCCCGATGAGCTGATCGATCAATTGTAAGCGATCCATTATCGGCGTCTATCCAACGGTGCTCTGAGCGAGGAGCATAGGTGTCCACCTATTTGCGAGGTGGACACCTATGGCTGACAAAGACCCTGAGTTGAGAGTAATTCGTCAAAACAGCGACGGCCGTCGCCGCTACGACGAGAAGGGCAAACGTGCATTAGTCGAGGCGGCATTACGCCCGGGCGTGTCGGTGGCTTGCTTGGCGCAGGAGTACGGGATTAACGCCAACCTGCTGCGCAAGTGGATCACGAAATATCTGATGGAGCGCGAGAAAGGCATCTTGCCGACGCCGCAGGATAACGGCGATGACGTGCCGTCCTCAGGTAATGTGATTGACGGCGTGGCCATCGATCTCCCATGTTCGCGCAAGTTCCTTCTTGCTGCGACAACACCATCCGCGTTCGTGCCGATCGTTTCGGTGCCGCTTGCGCCGGCGCCCACATCGCCATCCCCATCGATGACGCTCACGCTGAATGTACGGTAAGCCCCCGGCGAAGTCATCTTGAAGGCGGCCATCGAAAGCAAGGAGCATCGTGTCCATTAGAATTTTTGATGGACAGGTGTACATGA
>NZ_JBNCAB010000215.1:0-1789 GCF_049805555.1 Burkholderia sp. DN3021
CCCGGTAGACACCGGGTCTTCACTCGCCCCCAGGCAGCCCACGCCCCTCGTCCAGCCCCCATCCGCGAATACGGTTCCGCCGAACAGACTGTCCTGCCGATTGACACCCACCGTGACGCTTGTATGGGTGTTGCTGTTGATCTCGATCAGCGTGTCGTCTATATAGTTGCGCACCCGCTTCCGGTCGATCGCAACGTAGACGGCATTCTTGCCGGTCTGCCAGCGCTCAAGCACGCGCGATACGCGCAGGTTGGCATCCTGCGTATTTCCGCTCAGTTGGTAGTCGCCATAGGTTCCTGAAAGGAGGCTCTTGGTCGGCTGCGCGATATACCGCAGATCGGCACTCCAGCGGCCCACACGCAATCCGTATGACACATCCAGTGAATCGTACGCGTTATGGCCCGGGTCTTTGTAGTGGCGACGGCCAGCCGAAAGCGTTAGCACGTCGTTCCCGCCCAACAAGTCTGCAACCGCGATATTGACGCCATACTTGTACAAACCGTCGCTCGCTCGATCGCTGAAACCCGAGTTATCGACCAACGCCGACACCGAAAACGGCTTCGAACGTTGCAAGACGACGTCCAGATAGGAATGCCCGGCTTCCTCAGCGGAAACGACGTTGATCTTTGCGGCCTTCCCCAGGCCGTTCAGATTCTCGATCGCCTGGTCGATATCGTGGATGTTCAGAACGGCCCCCTCTATTCCAGGCATCGCACTACTCAACATCAATCGCTCCCGCATGCCCTCCGGCGTCTTGCCATTCACGCGCCATCCCTTCACGTAGCCCCAATGAACCACCAGGATCAGCTTCCCGCTCGACAGGTTTTGCTCGGCGAGCGACACGCCGGTCGTGATATAACCGCGGCCATAGTAGAAATTCATCAGATCACGCAACAGCGCGAAAATCTCCGCTTGCCCCATGGTCGTGCCCTGGTAGCGCTTGATAATCCGGTCGATCTCCCGGGAATGGCGCGCCCCGCCCCGCACTTCGATTTGCGTAATCGGGAAACGCGCTCCGCCCAACTCGGGTGCTTGCACAGGAGACGGCAACCCGACCGCCGGCTCGGCCGCCCGCTCCCGCATATGCTGTTCGATCATCTGTTGCCGCCACGCTTTCTCCTCCAGATCCCGCTCCCGCTCCTGCACCGTCGGCCCGCGCGCGCTTGCCGGCCCCGACCGGCCCGTCAGCAACACCCCCAAGGCAAGTGCCAAAACGATATACCTCAACACGCGCACATACGTCCCATCTGCCAGCTTTTCCCTACTGGCCGCTTGCCCCAACGTAACGCCTTTTCGAACACCGGCAGGCGCTTGACGGCCCATCGATGCGCCGTCGAACGATCGACCGACCGACACGTCCCGCTCGGCCATCATTTCCTCAATATGACGCAAGCTCCGCGGGTAGACGGCGTACCAGCGCACGAACACCAGATTCATGTCGAACAGGTAATGCAGGCGCCGAAATACCTTCGCCAACACCGAATTCAGCGGTTGCCTCATCGCCCGCATCGCGGCTTCATCGCGACAAAACCGCGATGAGCACCTCTCGCACTTTCTATCCACGACCATATCGATTCTTGGTTGCTCAGATGCGCCCTCTTCTGCGCGTTTGAGCGATGGCTAGCGACGACCAGTCGGCCGCACTCGTATAGTCACGGACGTCGCCCGAACTGCCTCCTCGCCACGCTTGTGCGCCTTCACCAAGGTATCGCGTGCATGTCACCGAAAGATTTCAGTTCCGCTTCAATCATTCGACGCCCCGCGATCGCAACGGCACGCCGGCCGACAT
>NZ_JBNCAB010000216.1:0-1776 GCF_049805555.1 Burkholderia sp. DN3021
CGAACAGACTCACCTTGATCATCTTCACATCCTCATCCCTGCGGCCTCAGTGGCATCATGCCAGCGTCCGAACGGTTTTTCGAGGTGCCCATGAATGTGGACGCTTGTTCGGCATTGTCTTTACAAACTTCAATCCCGTTTACCAGCAACACTTAAATCGCGATGGGCCACTGCAGCGAGGCAATAGAACGAAATATATTAAGATAGTAAATTATTACAAATTGGATCTTCCCTGATTTACACGCGCCTCCCGTTCTTGTAGAACATACAGATTCCCGACAGTCCCTTTCGTTTGGGAAAACTGATTTATCCAGCTCGGCGGTCATCGCTGACATAGCCGAGGTGACCCTGCCCCGATTCCACGTACAGCAAGAAGTTTGATAACTTTTTGACTGTATGGAGAAGAACATGGCAGAGAACGTGGTACCGAGACGGCAGTACACGAAGGAATTCAAGGTTGAGGCGGTGCGGCTCGCTGAGAGCGTCGGTCAGCATGAAGCCGCTCGCAGGCTGGGCGTGCCAGTGGCGACGCTGGGGAACTGGTGCCGTGATCAGCGCGATGGCAGTATGCAGGCCGCAGCGGGGCCGGCGCCGGGTGCACCGAGCTCAAGTCGTCGCCCCGTCAGCGACCTGGAGGCCGAGAACAGTCGTCTGCGTAAGGAGTTGGCCAGCGCAAAGCTGGATATCGAAATTCTTCGAAAGGCGACGGCGTACTTCGCGAAGGGGTCGCGGTGAGGTACGCCTGGATTGACGCACATCGCGACCAGTACAGCGTAAGTCGGCTTTGCCGGGTTCTGGGTGTGTCGCGCAGCGGCTATTGCCAGTGGCGTGGCCGGGAGCCAAGTCGGCGGGCACTGGCCAATGCCATGTTGGACGCTGAGGTCGCCGCCATTCATCGTGCCAGCCGCGGCAGCTACGGCCGTCCTCGTATCGTGCGACAGTTGCGTGCTCAGGGCCGGCCGGCGAGCGCCGAACGCGTGCGTCGCAGGCTGCAACGCCAAGGGCTGCGCCCGGTCTACAAGCGCCCGTATCGGGTGACGACGGATTCGACGCACCGCCTGCCGGTGGCGCCGAATCTGTTGGATCGGCGCTTCGACGGCTGGCGGCCCAATCAAGCCTGGGTAAGCGACATCACCTTCGTCAGGACCGGCGAGGGCTGGTTGTATCTGGCGGCGATCCTGGATCTGGCGAGCCGGCGCATCGTCGGCTGGTCGATGTCCGAGCGGATCAACGCGGATCTGGTCTGCCAGGCGTTGCGCAGCGCGTGCTGGCAACGCAAACCGCCACCGGGATTGCCGTGAGCGAAATGTAGAAGCCTGTGTGGCATCGTCGTGAGACGCTTGGGCACCTCGAAAAACCGTTCGGACGCTGGCATGATGCCACTGAGGCCGAAGGCATGAGGATGTGAAGATGATCAAGGTGAGTCTGTTCGCGGAGCAGGAACGTGAGACCAAGCTGGACAAGATAGGTGATGCGCTGAGCAAGCTGGGCGAGCACGTGGATTTTGCGGCGCTGGGAGGAGATCGACGAGGCGGTGCCCCGGCCGGGCGGAGAGCGCGGTGGTCGCCCGCCGTTTCCGACCGAACTGATGGTGCGGGTGCTGGTGGTGCAGCAGCTCTACAACCTCAGCGACGAGCAGATGGAGTTCCAGTTGCTGGACCGGCTGAGTTTTCAGCGTTTTGTGGGACTGAGGTCAGACGGAATTCGTGGAGGCCAACGGGTTAAGCAGCGATCTGATTCAGATAGAAACGCTGCGTGAACGCGACAGGCGATTGG
>NZ_JBNCAB010000217.1:0-1724 GCF_049805555.1 Burkholderia sp. DN3021
AGCGACGAGATGATCGCCACGGTCGTGCGCATGGCCTCGGTCGAGCCGCTGACGCGCGAGCAAATCGTTCAGCGCCTCGAGGCTGAATTCGGCCCACTGCCGTTCGGGCATCTCGATACGCTGAGCATGGCGCTCAAGCGGGAGGGTTTTACGTTCAAACGCAACCGCCTGTCGCTCAAAAAAACGCGACCCGGAGGCATTCGCCGTGAAACAGGCCACGCTCGACAAGCTGCAGCAGGCCGCGCGCGAGGACGCCATTCGCCTGCTCTACCTCGACGAGGCTGGCTTTTGCGGATCGCCGTCGGTTCAGCGTAGCTGGTCACCACGAGGCTTGCCTCACGAGATCGAACCGAACACGCACTGCCGACGTAGTGTTCTTGGTGCCCTGGACTACGGCCCGAACAAGCTGATCCACGCCACCCATGCCCGCAGCATCAAAGGCCCCAACGTTGTCAGCTTTATCGACAATCTGCTTGCGATGGACGATGGCCGTCCGACCGTAATCGTGCTGGATAACGCCAGCATCCATCACGGTATCGACGTAGCAACACGGGATCGGTGGCTGATCGATCACAAAGCTGTCCTGTTCTATCTGCCTGCCTACAGTCCCGAACTCAACAAGATCGAGATCGTGTGGCGGCAACTGAAATTTCGATGGCGACGCTTCGTCACCTGGACCAAGGAAACCATCGACGCCGAGCTGGCCGAACTACTGGCCGGGTTCGGCACCAAATTTCAAACCAATTTCTCGTGAGCACTTAAGAGGAAGATAACATGCATCAGATTGAAAAAAAAAGTGCGTGCGATATGCGCAGCCAATCACCTGCGGAAATTCGACGAGCCCGTCAGTTCGATCCTGTCGCATTTGAAATGGCGATCGGCAGCCTGCTCAAAGCGAGTGGGATTGAAATAGATGCTTCACATACAGGCCGCACGGCGCAACGTGTGCGCGAACTCTGGCAAAAGCGTTTACTCGACGGATACGACGTTGATCCTGCTGAGGCGCTTGGTATGGGCTTCAATGATCACCGGGAAGATATGGTGATCATCCGCAGCATTGCTGTCCATGGTGTTTGTCCACATCACTTGCTACCATTTCGCGGCGTAGCGCACGTGGCCTACCTACCTGGAGGGCGTCTGCATGGCTTTGGACGTATCGCTCGGATGATCGATGCAATCAGCCATCGTTTCACATACCAAGAGTGGATCACAAACGAGATTGCAACAGCCCTTGTTAATTTCGGTAAAGCACGGGGAGCAGCTTGCTTGATCGAAGCCGAGCAATTGTGCTTGCTCATGGGCGAAAATCGCCGTGGCGACGAGCGCGTCATTACACAATGTTTCGTTGGAGAATTCGACCATAATTCCCAAGCGCGCAACGAGTTTCTTCGCTCTATCAATCGATAAGTGTTCACGAGAAACTGGTTTGAAATTTGGTGCCATACCCGGCCAGTAGGTCGGCCAGCTCAACGTCGATGGTTTCGTTGGTCCAGGCTTAGAAGCGCTAACAGAATGATTTTTGAAGATGTCGCCAGAAAATGATGCAGGCGGCGATTTTCATGAACGCCTCGTGTATGGCGGCGAGGCGCTCGAACCGAATGCGCAGACGTCTGAAGTTGTGCAGCCACGCGAAGGAGAGGTGGCCGCGCAAATTCGGACAGACGGATAAGTGGTTTGGCCGGGGCCTTTGCCAGCGATAATGCTGGCAAAGGAACCGAGGAAAT
>NZ_JBNCAB010000218.1:0-1694 GCF_049805555.1 Burkholderia sp. DN3021
TGACGACTACGACGCGCTGCTTCCTTGGAAGATGCCCGTCGACCTCCGCTGATCCGCTTCGTTACCACACCTCACGCGCTCGGCCACCTTACCCTGAGGGGCGTCGTTCGTGGACCGCATACTATTGAACATCCTGCATGATCAAATATTACAAGCGCGTTTCGTTAATTTGTGTCAACTTTGGCCAGGCTGAAGCAGACGATTTCATAAATGCCAGTGAGTTCCCATGCATGGTGTTCCAGCAGAATAGATATATCACCTTCGCGCTGCTCGTCCACGTTGCTCTTCTTCCCCTTTGTAACGTAGACAAGAACTCCTGAAAACATGAAGTCGCTCAGCGTTCAGAAGGTGTGCCGGCTCAATGCCGGCTTTTATGGTGCGAACTGCAGTATTAGGAAAATCATGCCTCTACAACGGTTGACCTCGACGCCCCCCACGCTGCCCCACTTGCAGGCAAGCGGGGCAAGTGTGCCGGTCACACAGCGTTTTGACAAACTCCCATCACTTGCAAGTGCGGTAAAGGGCGTGAGTAATGAGAAGGACACTCAAAAAGTTACCATCTATTTTGGTAATGGAGGGTCAGCGCCCATCAAAACGGACCTTATGTCGGCGATCGGCAGCTATGTGCATCGCGTTGTGAACCCTAACAAAAGCATTGACGATTATCCTTTGGTTTTCTCCGATAAGTCTGGGCTGGAGACTTTTAATAGATTTCGCGAGAAATTCCCGATTGCATCTTCCTCGGAGAGGCCGAAGTTGACTGGGCGACTGTCTGACGATCTCGGAGCTCATTTCGGGTATGCAATAAGAAATGTACGTGCCGTCATGGCTGAAGACTTTGAATTTTCGCCGGATCAGAAGATATACGTTACGGGCCATGGCACAGCGGGAACGGATGTGATGCAAGTGGATGACAAATTTTTTACCATGAAGGATGTGTCTCGGGAGCTCGCGAGCATTGGGGTTCCAAAAAATATAAGAGATGTTAGGCTTACGTCCTGCAATTCCGCAGATTCCAGGAAAATGCCGGCTGTTAAAGACGAAAATTTGTCAGATTACAGTAAGCAGTTTTTGGAGAAATCAACTTTATTTGGATTGTTCGGCAGTGAGCGTGTGCGCAAGGCTCCGGCGGAATATCTTTTGGATGAAATGTCCAAGGCTGGATTTGATGAGGTGACAGTAACTGGCTACCATGGGGCCGGAATTTATTGTAATGGGAAGGAATTCCCGCAAAGCTCGCTACGAAATGCGAATGCTCCGACTAATATTGGCTATAACCCAGAGGATACGGTGAGGCGCAGCACAGTTTCTGTGAAATTTGTTGCCAATGAAATTGATCGCGGAACATCGGTCGATCCGTAAGGGCAGAAGTCACGTCGTTATACACAAGGGCACCTCGAAAAACCGCTCTTTTGAACTAACTCTGCCGTGACGACACCGCGGGCATTGTCACGTTGGCGAAGCGGTAGCGTAAGATGCGGACGATGAAGAAGACGAAATCGCTCTATCACGGCCATCGTTTCCCGGCGGCGATCATCAGTTGCGCGGTGCGTTGGTACTACCGGTTCAACCTGAGCCTGCGTGACATCGAGGAGCTGCTGTTCGGTAAGCCCCCGGCGAAGTCATCTTGACGGGACCGATCGCCGAGATGGTCAAGCGTCGGTTGGCGTCCAGCGATGGGGCAGCAGCTGCGT
>NZ_JBNCAB010000219.1:0-1666 GCF_049805555.1 Burkholderia sp. DN3021
CGAACAGACTCACCTTGATCATCTTCACATCCTCATGCCTTCGGCCTCAGTGGCATCATGCCAGCGTCCGAACGGTTTTTCGAGGTGCCCAGTTGTTCGGCCAGCAGGATCGCCCGCCGGTTCAGCCGCTTGTCGCCCAGATCGATACCCTTGAATTCCATTGCCGCCCAGCTCTCCGTTGCTCCTGCCATTCGTGCGTCGCGCAAAAAGCAAGAGTAAACGACAAGCCGCGGAAGTTTACAAACCGCTCACGCCGACTTGTGTGTAATGGAATGGCTTAAGCGGCCTTGTTCGTCAAACTTCTCGGAGGGAAATTCGAGAACCCACGCCGCCCTGCGATTCCAACCAGCGTCACGCCGGAGCTGGCGACAAAATATAATTTCTTCCAGTTTTTTATTTGGAAAAGTTGATTTTTGTGATAATAATTGCAGCAAGAAAAATATGTGCAATAGTAAATGCAATGAAATTGCGGGCCATCACTTTGACCTCGCGATCAATTAAATGGATGATATTTTCTGTCGTAATTGCGTGTCTGTACGTCTACGGATTTGCCCATTAAAAATGCTATACCCCAACGCATCGCTCTCAGTGCCAGTTTAAACCGCACTCTATTTCGACGGCTTGCCTAGTGCGTGACTCGCGTAATGCCTGCACTCGATAGCAGTCGGACGCGGTCGCCCGCGCGGAACACTTCGGACGTTGCCGCTTGGGCAATCGACCGAAGCTCACCATTGTCAAGGCGCACGGTAACCTCAACACCGTGTGCCGAACTAAGGCTCTGTCCGGCTGCGTTGCCGGCAACTGCACCGGCGATGCCTCCAGCGATTGCCGTCAGCACTGAACCACGGCCGCCGCCGATCGCGCTGCCAGCGACCGCCCCGAGCGCACCGCCGCCGAGTGAGCCGAGTACGCTGCCGCCGTCATCGCCTTGGATTCGCGTTGCGCGGACGCTTTCGACCGTGCCCATTCGCACGGTTTGTTCTCGCTGTGCTTGGCCGACGCTATAGACATCAGCGGAACCCGGCGGCGTGATGCAGCCTGCGAGCGCCGTTGCTGCGGCCAGCATCGCGGCGAACGTTAGGGCTTTTGGGGTCGGCATATTTCATTTTCTCCAAACAACGTTTAATTCAGAACGTACCAGCGCGACTCTGAAGCAGGTGTAAGTGCTGGTGTCTGCACGTAGGCGTGCAAATCGGTGACCGGAATAGTTGGTCATATGGCTGGCGCAGTATGCGCTTGATATGGATAAGGCTGAGTCAACAATTGCAAGGCGATCTGTCGCGAAACAGGGCAATCGCATGAAGGGCCGTTAACAATCAATGACTTACGAGAGGGGTTGTAAACCGAGGTAAATCAAGTGCTTACTTTCATCTTTTGCGGAGGCCTCGGATGGAAGAGATACGGCCCCTGAGCATAGAAGACGCGTTCGGTGAGTTGCGTGATCCGCGTAGCCGAACGCCCGTTCACAATTTGACGAGCATGTTGGTGATTGCGTTGTGCGCGATTCTATCGGGCGCGGATAGCTGGGCTGCGATCCAGATGTGGGGCGAAGAGAAGCTGGAGGGCACCTCGAAAAGAGGTGGCCGCGCAAATTCGGACAGACGGATAAGTGGTTTGGCCGGGGCCTTTGCCAGCGATAATGCTGGCAAAGGAACCGAGGAAATGA
>NZ_JBNCAB010000220.1:0-1661 GCF_049805555.1 Burkholderia sp. DN3021
TGACGACTACGACGCGCTGCTTCCTTGGAAGATGCCCGTCGACCTCCGCTGATCCGCTTCGTTACCACACCTCACGCGCTCGGCCACCTTATCCTGAGGGGCGTCGTTCGTGGACCGCATACGATCGAGCAAACCGAAGGCGCCAAGTTCTGGCTGAAGGTCTTAAACGAGCTGAAGAACCGAGGCTTGCACGACATCCTGATCGCGGTGGTCGATGGTTTGCGCGGCTTCCCCGAAGCGATCGAGGCGGTCTATCCGGCCGCCCAAATCCAGACCTGCATCGTGCATCTGATCCGCAATTCGCTGAATCTGGCGAGCTGGAAGGACCGCAAGTCGCTGGCTGCCGCGATCAAGCCGATCTATCAGGCCGCCACGGCCGAGGCGGCAGCAGCGGCGCTCGACGCCTTTGCGCAGAGCGAGTGGGGGCGCAAATTCCCTACCGTCGCGGCCATGTGGCAGCGCCAATGGGAACAGGTGATTCCCTTCTTCGCCTATCCGCCCGAGGTGCGTCGAATCGTATATACGACAAACGCTATCGCGAGCATGCACATGCAGTTGCGCAAGATCGTCAAGAACCGCGGCCACTTCCCGAGCGACGAAGCCGCCAGCAAACTGCTGTATCTGGCCTTGCGCAACATCGAAAAGGATTGGAAGATGCCGCCTATCACCTGGCGGCAAGCAGTCAATCAGTTCGCCATTCTGTTCGGTGAGCGATTCACCTCCGCCATCAGCTGAGACCTTTAACCGGCCTCAGCACACGAAATTCCTGACACGTCCCGTACTAGGCGAGCCGAACACATCGGCTGCACGCTCCTGCAACTGCCGCTTCCATTCCGTGATCTGGTTCGGATGCACATCGAACTGCTGCGCCAGTTCGGCCAGCGTCCGCTCGCCTTTGACCGCTGCCAGCGCCACCTTCGCTTTGAACGCCGCTGAGTGCGTCCGTCGGGTTCTCTTCGTCATTTCCTCGGTTCCTTTGCCAGCATTATCGCTGGCAAAGGCCCCGGCCAAACCACTTATCCGTCTGTCCGAATTTGCGCGGCCACCTCTCCGCGAATCGCACACCTGACAATACCCACAGCCTTACTGAGAACTCTCATGAGCGGTCTGTCTCGTTCTGGGCCGCCCAATCTTGGCGCCTCGTATACGAGCCGCCGCCATCCCGGCACGAGTCCGCTCACTGATCAACGAGCGCTCGAACTCCGCGAGCGCCGCGATCATGTGAAACATCAGCATGCCCGTCGGCGAGCGCGTATCGATGCTCTCCATTAGGGAGATGAACTCGATGTTCCGCTGCCCCAAACTGCCGACCACCTCCACCAGATGACTCAGTGATCGCCCGAGACGGTCAAGACGCCACACCACCAGCGCATCGCCCGTCTGCACAATACGCAGTGCTTCGTGAAGCCCTGGCCGATCAAATCGCGAGCCGGAAATACCATGGTCCGTCAGGATCGTGTCGCATCCCGCTGCCTGCAGGGCCATTAACTGCAGGTCCAGACTTTGGTCTTCCGTCGATACCCGAGCGTATCCAATCCTCATATCTTATATGATTAGCTATACGATTAAGTGTTCACGAGAAATTGGTTTGAAATTTGGTGCCGTACCCGACCAGTAGTTCGGCCAGCTCAGCGTCGATGGTTTCCGTGGTCCAGGTAACG
>NZ_JBNCAB010000221.1:0-1644 GCF_049805555.1 Burkholderia sp. DN3021
CCCGACTCCAGCGCCGCGCCCGACAGCGGCGGCGCGCCGCCGGCAGCCCCGCGCGACGCGAGCCGCGCGCGCACCGCCTGGTAGAAGCGCAGGTTGTCGGCCACCGCCGACGCGGGCAGGTCCGCGGACAGCAGCTTCTTCGCCGAATCGGTGTTGCCGAGCACGCCATACGCGAACGCGAGGTTCTGGCGCGCCTGCCACGGCGCATCGGGCAGCCCCGCGACGTCGAGCAGCACGTTCACGCCCTCGCGCGGCCGGTTGCTCAGCACGAGCGACAGCCCGAGGTCGATGCGCAGCCCCTGCGCGTCCGGGTGCGCGCGCAGCGCGTCGCGATACACGGCCTGCGCATCCGCATGGCGCCCCTGCAGGTCGAGCACGGTGCCGAGCCCTTCCGCCGCGAGCGGATGGTTCGGCTGCGCGGCCAGCAGGTCGCGATAGCGCTGCGCGGCTTCGTCGAGCCGGCGCTGCCGCAACGCGACGCGCGCGAGCCCGAGCCGCGGGCCGAGCTCCGCGGGTGACTGCTGCTGCGCTTCCTCATAAAGGATCCGCGCGCGCTCCAGGTTACCGGTGCGATAGTTGACGTCGCCGAGCCCCAGCCGCGCCGCGAGCGAATCGGGATGCTTCGCGAGCACCTTCTCGTACAGCGTCGACGCGAGATCGACGTTGCCGCCCGCGAGCGCGCTGTCCGCGATGCGCAGTTCGGCCTGCGGGTCGTCGCTCTTGTGGGACAGCACCGGCCGCGTCTGGACGCCCGGCGCGCCGCAGCCGCCGGCCAGCACCGGCAGCACGGCCGCGAGCGCGAACATGCGTACGACGGATCGTGTCATTTGAATACCTCGAGCAGGCGGATCGCCGCCGGGCCCGCCGCGATCAGGCCGACCGTCGGCAGGATGAACAGCATCATCGGCAGCGTGATCTTCGGCGCGAGCTTCGCGGCCTTTTCCTCGAGCGCGACGATCTGCTCGGTGCGCTCGCTGCGCGACAGGGTCCGCAGCGACTGCGTGATCGGCGTGCCGAACCGCTGCGACTGCGTGAGCGTCGTCGCGAGCGAGCGCGCCGACGCGAAATCGACGCGCGTCGCGAAATGCGTGAGCGTCGCGGATACGTTGCCGCTCAGCGTGAGTTCGTCCGCGCACACCGTCAGCTCGTCGGCGAGCGGCGGGCAGATGCGCGCCAGTTCGTGCGCGACGCGCCGGATGCCCGAAGCGAGACTGTTGCCGGCCATCGTGCAGATCACGAGCAGGTCGAGCGCGTCCGGAAAGCACGCGGCGATGATCCGCCGCCGCCGCCGGATCATCGCGCCGAGCACGTACTCGGGCACGATCACGCCGATCACGAACGCAGCGACCATCGCCAGCGCGCGGATCACGAAGTATTCGCCGAGCCGTGGAATGTACGGGCTGAACACGATGGCGACGCCCGCGAACAGCACGCCGCAGCTCAGCTTGATGCCGATCATCGACGACACCGCGCGGCGGTCGCGAAAGCCCGCGCGCGCCAATTGCAGGCCGAGCTTCACGCGCTGCATCGGGTCGAGCACCGGCAGCCGCTCGCCGAGCTGCGCGAGCCGGCGCGTCAGGCCCTGGCGGACCTCGCCCGGCTGCAGCCGCCCCGCCGCGAGCGACGGCGCGCGCTGCCCGGCCG
>NZ_JBNCAB010000222.1:0-1608 GCF_049805555.1 Burkholderia sp. DN3021
TCGCACTCGCCCATTTTCCCGACACCCTGATACCGGCCGCGACCCCGCCGACCGAGCCACCGCGAAGCGTGCTGTCGTTGTTCGTGACCACTCCCCAGTCAACGCCGACAAACGGCGTAACTTGTCCGATCGGCGTCAGGAATGGAAAACTGATGGTGTTCGATACATACCCCCCCGTATCGCCGTAGGCCGATTGATTCTTAAAGCCACGAACCGTGTACTGATCGCCCACCCCAAGCTTGCTGTCGTAATACATACTGTCTTTCGAATACTGCGCACCTGCCGCCAGCGTGTAATTGGTCCGCAGGCCTCTAATCATGAAGTCGCGCGACCAATTCAGATTCATATTGAATTTGTCGTAACGGGAAGTTGGTCCCTCCCCTCCAAACTCCGGATCGGCCGTTGCGCCAAACCAGCCAATACCACGGGTCCAACTTACATCGGCAAAGACGGTGCCACCGAACAGGCTATTCACCCGGTTGACACCCACCTGAATGCTCGTGTGCGTATTACTGTTGATTTCGATCAGTGTGTCATCGACATAGTTACGCACACGCTTGCGATCAAGCACGACATATACGGTATCCTTACCGGCCTGCGAGCGATTGATCACGCGCGAAATTCGGAAGTTGGCATCTTGCGTATTGCCTCTGAGCTGGTAATCGCCATAGATTCCCGACAGCACACTCTTGGTCGGCTGCGCGGTATATCGCAGATCGGCGCTCCAGAAGCCAACACGAAATCCGTATGAAACCCCCAGCGAGTCATAGGCGTAACGTGCCGGATCCTTGTAGTAGCGACGTGCCGCCGAAAGCGTCAGCACATCGTTCATGCTCAACATATCGGCAATCGAAAGATTTACGCCATACTTGTACAGACCCTGATTCGCTCGATCGCTGAAGCCAGAGTTGTCAACCGACGCCGACACGGCAAATGGTTTTGAACGATCCAGGGCGACGTCCAGATACGAGTACCCGACCTCCTCGGCCGGCACAACATTGATTTTCGCGGCTTTGCCGAGACTGTTCAGATTTTCGATTGTCTGATCGATATCGCGAATGTTCAGGACGGCGCCCTCCATACCCGGCATCGCACTGGCCAGCATCATGCGTTCACGAATACCTTCAGGCTCCTGGCCGTTTACTCGCCATCCTTTCACATAACCCCAATTAACCTTCAGAATCAACGTCCCACTCGATAGGTTTTGCTCCGCGAGCGACACGTTGGTCGTAATGTAGCCACGCTCATAATAGAAATTCGTCAGGTCCCGCAGCAAAGCAAATATTTCCGTTTTCCCCATGGTCGTACCCTGGTAGCGCTCGACAATTCGATCGACTTCTCGGAAATGGCGATCACCATCACGCACTTCGATTTGTTCGATCGGAAACCGTGCTTCACCCACCTCCGGCACTTGCACTGGAGACGGCGCCGCGGTCTGCGGCTTGGCCGACCATTCCTGCATTTGCTGTTCGATCGCCTGTTGTCGTCGTGCCTTCTCGTCCAGATCCCACTCTCGGTCTTGTGGCGTCGGCTGCGCGGTTGAAGCGCCCGCCCAGCCCATCAGAAAAACGAGTATCGCCAATGATGCACCCTTGTGCCTCAACAGAG
>NZ_JBNCAB010000223.1:0-1580 GCF_049805555.1 Burkholderia sp. DN3021
CGGCCAATCGAAGCGAGCGCAGCGTATGCGGCATCGAGCGAGCGGCTTCGGCAATGATCGCGGCGTCGCGGGCATCGGTCTTGGCTTCACCGTAAGCGTCCTGCCAGTACCGTCTAGCGAGATTGCACGGAGCGAGCGAAAGTAGCTCCCATCACATGAGTGGTGGGAACCAAATTGGATAGCGAACCGAAGCGGGCGAGCCGGAAGGGGTGCCCGAATCATCCGATCGATTTCAAGAGGCGCCTGGCGGAGCTGGCGTGCGAGCCTGGCGTTTCGGTGTCGAAGCTGGCTCTCGAACACGGCCTCAATGCCAATCAGCTGTTCAGATGGCGACGGCAGTATCGAGCCGGATTATTTGGGACGTCGGACGCGACGCTGGCGATGCTACCGATTACAGTTGTCGACGCGGCGTCGGCAGCGCAACCGGCCGAAGCGCGTCACGATACGTCGGTGGCGGCGCCTGCCGAGGAGGCCTTGTCCGCCGGCACGATCGAGGTGCATTTCGCCGACGTGATGGTCCGTATTGGCCATGGTGCCGAGCCGGCGACGTTACGAGCGGTGCTGGCGGCGTTGCGTCGATGATCGCATCGGGACTGACTTCGGTCGTTGGCCTGCCGGCAGGCACCCGCATCTGGATCGCGGCAGGTGTCACCGACATGCGCTGCGGCTTCAATGGTCTGGCGGCCAAAGTGCAGACGACGTTAGCGGAGAATCCGTTCAGCGGGCACGTCTTTGTGTTTCGCGGCCGGCGCGGCGATCTCGTAAAGGTACTGTGGTGGACCGGGGATGGATTGTGCCTGCTCGCCAAGCGTCTTGAGCGAGGCCGCTTCATCTGGCCACAAGCGACGAACGGCGCCGTGTTGCTCACGCAGGCGCAACTGTCCATGCTACTTGAAGGTATCGACTGGCGTCGTCCCGAGCGAACCTGGCGCCCAGAATCGGGCTTGTAAACGACCTGGCGGCCACGTAAGCTCTGTGCATGCCCTCGCATGCCGCGTCCACGATCGACACTTTGCAAGCCTTGCTGCGCGAACGCGAGGCGATCCTTGTGCGTCTGCAGGAGACGATCTCCGCGCAACAGGCCGTGCTCGATGCCCGCAATGCAGAGATCGATCATCTGAAGCTGGTGATTGCGAAGCTCAAGCGCCAGCACTCGGTCGCAAGTCGGAGAAACTCGACCAGAAGATCGGGCAACTCGAATTGCGCCTCGAGGAGCTGCAAGCCGACGCAGCGGCCGCGTCGCCGGATGACCCGGTGCGACGGGTAACGAATCGCGCACCAGCCAAACGTGTACCGCTGCCGCCGCACTTGCCGCGCGAAGTCCGCACGTATCGACCGAATGGCGCAGCGGCATGTGCTCAATGTGGCGGCTCGATGAAATGACTGGGTGAAGACATCAGCGAGCAACTCGAATGTATGCGGTCTTTTAACAACGCCCCTCAGCGGTTGAGGGCGGCAGGCATTCTCCAAGGCATGAGATCGGCATAGTTGTATTAGCCGGGACTCGATCTGACAGGTAGTCGGGCCTACAAAGAACGAGCCATCAATGGGGGATGAGTTTCTCCTTGGCTAGTTCGAGC
>NZ_JBNCAB010000224.1:0-1561 GCF_049805555.1 Burkholderia sp. DN3021
CTCTGTCATCACGGTCTGAGTGCATGTGTCCACGCGGACACTTAGCTTCTGACCTTCTGCCTACCATTGGTAGGGCGTCGTTTATTGACGGTTTACGAAGTACTTCCCGAATTGCTTGATCAAATCCCAGTCGACGAGCCCATCGATACCATCGGCGGCGACGGCGCATACGATACGCAGGCCGGCTATGCCGCGATCACCGCGCGTAGTGCGACGCCCTCGATTCCGCCTCGCGACGGCGCGGTTTACTGGCCGCCGACCACACCCGGCGCGCTCCGGCGCAACGCCGCGCTCGACGCCATTGCACAAGGCAGTCGACACGAATGGAAGCAGCAAAGCGGCTACCACCGTCGTTCGCTGGCCGAGAATGCAATGTACCGGTTCAAGACGCTCACCGGTCCGTGCTTGTGGGCACGCCGAACCGATACGCAGGCGACCGAAGTCGCCGTTCTCGTGGGCGTGCTCAACCGCATGACCGAGCTCGCCCGCCCGCAGTCCGTCCGTATCGTCTGAAATCGTGAACAACGGCACCACTTCGTCCTCACGCCTGATTTATGCAACAACGCCGCTGCATCAGATTATCTACTGCATCGCAAATCTCGACGGTTTTACGCGATTAACCTATTTTTTAGCCCTATTAATGCTTTGGAGGTTGTCAATAACCTTCTTTTCAATTTTCGCCTCCCCCGACATTTCTCCTTTAATATTGACGCGCCGATCTTCCTTTGGAATTTCCCCCCCCCTCACCGTTCGACAGAAAGAGCAAAATACCTTTTTGTACGATTTGACATATTCGTCCGATAAAATATCACTCAATCTTACATCACTCTTCACCATCAAAACATCTGGGACGGAAACCATAACCAAATCCTTATTTTTCATGTGAAGATCCATTAGAGATTTATTATTATTGACATCCCTTCTCATGTACTCCGCCTCCAACATAATTGCTTTTATAAAATCCTTTCTCTCCATTTCGACACCCGAAAAACTCTTAGAATGCCCACTAACATCACCCAGACGATAGTCTGTTTGAAGGCGATTTGGTGGATATACCTCAGATCCGATGGCCCTCCCCTGCGTAATAAGTCGCAACGTCGAATCACTCTCTGAAACGAGAGATGTATTATGATCAACATAATACGTAATAGGGACTGATGGCGTGAAATGGCTGTCCCCAGGCACCATGACAGATGCTCTAGTCGGATCCAATGTACGCCCGACCATATGCGATTCGAGAGAATTGCTAATAGTTGACGAGGGATCTCGTCCGGGCCTCGGAGGCAGCGATGGCGGAAGATCCGGCAGGGCGCCTTCAGGTGCTGAATTAATTGCCCCGTGCGCCGTGATCAGCAGTACATTCTTCTCGTTATCTAAGGAATACAAATCAAAAGACGACGTTGATTTTTTTGTAAATACGTGACCATCAATTGTTTGTTCTGTCTTAACTATGCTCCGGCCACCTTTCCCCGGGTTAGGCAACGCCTGCGGATCGCTTCCGGTGGTCGTTTGTTTATGGCCTTGGGGATCTACCTTAACATAGGTGTCATACCCCTTCACC
>NZ_JBNCAB010000225.1:0-1396 GCF_049805555.1 Burkholderia sp. DN3021
CTCGAACTAGCCAAGGAGAAACTCATCCCCCATTGATGGCTCGTTCTTTGTAGGCCCGACTACCTGTCAGATCGAGTCCCGGCTAATACAGATTGACATCATGGTCCATGGCCGCCCGGGCGATCGATACCCCCGGCTTCAGGCAAAACTCGACCAGCTCGCGCACGGCCTCTTCATCAAATTCCCGCCGGCCATCCCGTCGGCGGCCAACCACCAGTCTGCTTCGAAGGTCCTGTTTCTCTGTCATCACGGTCTGAGTGCATGTGTCCACGCGGACACTTAGCTTCTGACCTTCTGCCTACCATTGGTAGGGCGTCGTTTATTGACGGCTTACGTTGAATCGGTCATAGGACGTTAGTTCCGTTATCGTCTCATGACCTCAGCACACTAAAAATCTGACAGGCCCGATCAATGGCCCTTTCTACTCGACCTCACGCTACCGCGCAACTACCCCTGCCGAACAAAGCCTGGGTGTGGCAGCCTTCTGCATCGGTTCATCTGGCACTATGAGAAACGGGCTGACACACTGCGGATTGGCTAGCACATAGTCCGCAAGACGTCCCCTCAAGGCACGAATGACCTCCGAGTCCGAGGCATCGTCAGGAAGGCCAAACTGCCCCTTCATCACGCCAGCGTCTGCGCCGAGCGAGGCCAGTACCGCATGGTAAAAACAGTCTCCATCAGCTGGGACCGGAATCTCACGGTCACCCATCACCGCACTGTAATGCGCGTTCCGCAACACCACCTTCACCGGCGCACAACCGGGCAGACTTTCTCCGAATGATGCCAGCTCGGTATCGGTCCGTCCGTCCCGAATCGTCAGCACGCGCCCCTTCGGCCATACCGATAACTCCGGCAACAGGCTCGACGCCAAGTCCCCGCCCTCGTTGGCCCACAATCCCATCGTCCGAATCTGTTCCGCAAGCGTGCGTACGTTGTCCGGTACTGCATCCTGCCGACTCGGCATCGTGGATGCGGATCGCACTGTGTTCGGGGGCAGCGAGAATAACTCGCGCCCTGATCGGTCCGGGGTATCAGGTACCATCCAGTGCTTGATCAACGGCGAGCGCTGCTCCCCGCGATCAAGTCTACCGAGAGCGGCTTCATAGGCGTCGCGGACCGCTTGTGGCGTGCCGTGCACGGGCTTCGGCCGCGTCGCGAAATATTCGTCGAGCGCTTGTTTCAGATCAAGCAGCACGTCTTTGTTTGCATCGTTTTCGAGCGCGCTGCTCAGATCCTGGACTCGGGTGGCCAATTCGTCTCCAATGCCGTATTGCTTCAATGCGGCGATCGTCTCGCTGGCGCTACCTACGGACACCAGCCTCTTGATTTCCTCCAGTGCCGACTGGGTAAAGTCGCTGCCTCTCCGGTGCCGAAGCTGGATCACTTCGTCGAT
>NZ_JBNCAB010000226.1:0-1377 GCF_049805555.1 Burkholderia sp. DN3021
GCAGGGCGGCAGCGTGAGGGCTGGCCAAGTGAGTGCGCAGCGTGATGTATCGGTGACGGCCACGGGTGACGTGGCGCTCAATGGCGCGGTGGACAGGCACGCCTTGCGATCAGCGAGTACATCGAAATCTTCTACAACCGACAACGCACGCAGGCGCGTCTGAACTACCAATCGCCTGTCGCGTTCACGCAGCGCTTCTATCTGAATCAGATCGCTGCTTAACCCGTTGGCCTCCACGAATTCCGCCCGACCTCACTACAGGGACGGTGGACTTAATCTGCATTGCCCTAAATCTGGAATTTACCCGATCCCGCTTGCCTAATGGAAGATCCAGTCCCGGCGCGGCTCGCAGACAAATTCCACGGCTCCCGAAAACCCGCATCCAGTTATAAAAACGGACCTGCACAATGCCATTTTCCTCTTCAATAACCACATCGCTAAGCGAACCTAATCAATATCAACCCAGCGCAATAAACGCCTCCGTTTACTCGCGCACAGCGCTGGCGAATGAGATATCGGCCGTGAGGCAAGACGCGAATTCTCACCATTCGAACCCGTCAGGTCTATCGGGCAATCGTGCCACGCGCCGTGCCGATCATTTCGATCACATGTCCAGCCCAACGGACGCATCCGCCAGGATGGGCTCGGTGCGCGGGTTCGACGGCTGGCGTGTGGAGCAGGAGACTTTCGAGCGCGGGCGGCAAGTGCACACGCAACTTCCGATCAGCCCGCGCGAGGCTTGGGCAGCCATTCCGCCAGACGATGGCGCGATAGACAGAAACGGGCTGCGGATTCGGTTAAAAGAGATTATCCGCGCAATGCCGGAATCGTTTGAGAGCACGCTTGGTACACAGGTGCAATTGGAGTTTGACCCAGGTGAATACATCAAACGCGAGTTTCGGAAATGGGCCGAAGAGTTTCTTGACGAAATACCGGAATCATTTGAGAGCACGTCTGATACACATGGGCAATTGGAGTTTGATCCAGGCTACTACATCAAACGTGAGTTTCGGAAATGGGCCGAAGCGTCTCTTGACAAAATTCCGGAATCGTTTGACAGCGTGCTTGATACGCTGGTGCCATTGGATCCTGATCCATACGACGACAAAGAGAAATATAAGACTTATGATGATGTACTCGAGGCCTACAAGACTGAGAAGCATGACGATCATCCAGTGTTGCATCTTAAACCGGCTCGGCCTTGGGCAGAGCCGGTTTTGCAGCTTGTAACCATGGGAATGCCGGTATTTCACAATTGGGCACAAGGAAGACCTCTGCTGGGGCCGCTTCCTGAGCCGAGAAGAAACGATCTGGCAATCGATGACCCTGACAGACGCGTATACGCATTTATGAATAGTGCGGCCGGTAGAGAGAGGC
>NZ_JBNCAB010000227.1:0-1342 GCF_049805555.1 Burkholderia sp. DN3021
CGAACAGACTCACCTTGATCATCTTCACATCCTCATCCCTGCGGCCTCAGTGGCATCATGCCAGCGTCCGAACGGTTTTTCGAGGTGCCCTAACGTATCCTGCGCGCCGCAGTAGCCCGGACATTCGGACACGAATTCGCCGTGAACTTCCTTCTCGTGCTTGGCGCGTTCGAGCGCGACCAGCAGCTGACCATCCGCCTCCGACCGACGCGCGGTCAAGATTTCACGCGCTTATTACCATCACAAAATACGTATCATTTGATACATCTCGTCATCTTCATGGCTGAACAAATCGGCACGCGCCGTTTTTGAGAGGGTTTCCTGTCCTCAAGCGCACGACGCCGTGAAACATCAGAGAAAAAGGCCTAGTCAACTCGTCGGAATGCCTTTCCGGGACTGGATTTCAGACTTGTGACGGTTGATCTCCTGTGTTTCACGGAAGGGCTCGCCGATTGGTGCTCATGCACGTGACATTTCAGACTTTCTCTTCCGTCGCGCGGCATTTCTGAGTTTCGCTTCGTGGCCCACGAAAGCGAAAGTTATGACGCCACCGAGGTGAACCCTCACCTCGCCAACCACTGGCCACCGAAAAGTGCTGCAACGTTCCTTTCAACGCATGGCGATTCCTTTCGGTCCCACAGGATCTTTGACTTTCGCTTCGCGCTTTACCGAAGTGAAAGTCGCGAGGAATCACGATGCGGCCAACGGAAGCCACCTTCATTTTTACTTCTCCCCTGCGGACGGTTCGTCAAGTTTCGCGCGGCGTTCTCGGCGGCACCCGCCACCACAATCGGTACCTGCCAGATTTGGCCGCTCTGCCGGCGCTCAGTCGTTGGCGGCAAGCATGAAAAAATCCCGACTGCGCCGGATTTGCATTCCCACTGCTCGATCCAAATCTTGCATGCGTGCCACGCACCTTTCCCGCCTGCGTCGACTCATTGCGAGCATGGACCGATCGCCTTACAATACCGAAAGAAGTAAGGAGGTGTCATGTTCGAAGCAACGCTCACCAGCAAGGGCACTCACGCTACCTGCCGGGATCCGGGGCGCGCTCGGCCTCGCGACCGGCGCGCGGATCATTTTTACGCCGCTCGACGACAACACGGTCATCCTGCGCGCCAAAACCCGGAGCCTGCGCAATCTGTAGGGCGCGCTACCATCAACCACAAGCGTGCCAACTGACGCCATGCGGATGGGCGACGCCTGATGCCCAGTCTCGATACAAACGTCTTGGTGCGTTGGCTGACCAACGTGTCGATGGCGGTTGAAATCCGCGCTTTTCCGGCGGCGTCAGAGGGTGGCGGCACGGCGCGCGCATAAAAATAGCAATTGCGGATACGGC
>NZ_JBNCAB010000228.1:0-1338 GCF_049805555.1 Burkholderia sp. DN3021
CTGCAACTGCCGACGACTATGCCGATCTCATGCCTTGGAGAATGCCTGCCGCCCTCAACCGCTGAGGGGCGTTGTTAAAAGACCGCATACAATGTAAGACAGTCTAACCATTGTTGATTTCCTGGGCGGTAGTCAATGGTCCTATGCTCGATGGGTATCGTTCATGGTCGACGATGCGATGCCCTCATGAAGGGAACCTGGGAAGCCGCCGGTTTGTGCCGGCGGCTTTTTTTCTACACGCCGTCGCGAACAACGTGCAACGGTTACATGACCGGTGCGCAACGATCGTCATGAACTTCAAACTCGCCGCCATTTCAGCGATTACCATGGCGCTTACCCATTTCGCATTCGCGAATGGTAGCGATTCCCAGGTTTCGCACGATCACCGTGATGCCGCGCGCCCGCGCCAGATGGACGGCAGAGTCGGATATGCCAAGGCACGGAGTCGGCGTCACCGACGCCAGTGGCACGAAATCCGCATTGACCACAATCACATCACATGGTTCGATGCACAAGGCAATCCGCGCCGGCGCGAAGCGATAGCGGAGAGGAGAAAGTAGATTGCTTGGTACCCGGAACCGGAGTTGAACCGGTACGCGCCGTGCCGGGCGCGGCAGATTTTAAGTCTGCTGTGTCTACCTATTCCACCATCCGGGTAGGTTGGTGGGCCTGGCCGGACTTGAACCGGCGACCGGCCGATTATGAGTCGGCTGCTCTAACCCATTGAGCTACAGGCCCGTGCGGAAGCGGCGAGATTCGAACCGACGACCCTCTGGTCTCAAACCCGATGCGTTCCGCCATATAGCAGTCCGGCATTGTACGTGGAAATCCGCGAGTCATGACGCCCATCATCGCGGCGCGAGGGAGTCAGGCCGGTCGATCACGTGAAGGGCCGGTCATCGATGCTGAACAAACGGCCCAAGTCATCTTGAGACACTCGTCGCGCTTGCACGGCGTACCCGTGCGCTTCGTCCCCAAGCCTGCCCTTTGATTGGCTGCCATCGCCAGCGTCTGTTGCGCCATCGTCGTTTGTCTTTCTTCGGTCATGTGTACGGCCCTACCACGGCTAGGCCACGCTAATGGCCGACTTGTTCGGCATGGCCTAAATACTGGATGGGTGGCGGGAGATCCACCGCGCTCGTGAGTCTTGGATGGTCGACTTGCAGTGAGGCGGGCGCCTTGGGAACGCGTTCCCTGTTTGACGAGGTTTTACAAAAACTTGACACATGTTGAGTGGCTGCGCGTGACGCGCTTCCCGAGAATGCTGGTTATCGGAATGGGCGGGGGCGCCCTGAATGTCTTTAGGGAACAAAGCGATGAACCAGCAAGCGTACAAGA
>NZ_JBNCAB010000229.1:0-1308 GCF_049805555.1 Burkholderia sp. DN3021
TCTGACGCAGCAGGTGCAGACGGAGCTCGCCCAGCAGGGCACCGAGGTCGGCGAGGTGAAGGGGTATGACACCTATGTTAAGGTAGATCCCCAAGGCCATAAACAAACGACCACCGGAAGCGATCCGCAGGCGTTGCCTAACCCGTTGACGAAGCTTGTAGCTCGGGTCAAGGAGAAGTTCAAGTCGAGTCCGATGGACCCCGAATTGGCTGACTACATAAAAAAGAAGAAAGAGGTAAACGAAACGCTGCTTCCTGAAGATGTCGATGCATTGATTCGAGCAACCGAGACTATTCGCGAGGTTCGGAAAAATATAAAGCGTGGAAATGTCACCAGTGATCTTGAAGAGACCGGGCGCAAAGCCAGAAGGGATTTTTATATCGTCCGAACACTTAACGATCTGGATAGGTGGCCTGAGATAGCAACGGACCTTCAAGAGATTGATTGGCGCGTACGAACTGCTACGGCAGCTTTTTATGTACACTCAGGAAATTGTGGAGAACACGCTGCTTGCGCATTCGTAGAGCACGGAAAGCGTATTCGTCCTGGTGAAAAAGTAGCCACAGTTACCGCCGGCAAAGTTACCGTCGGAGATGAGGAAGTTGACCATGATTTTGTAATGTTTGAGCGGAAAGGTCGGCCGGCAATTGTTATCGATCCATGGCAGAATGGCCCGGCTGTATTGCATCAGGATTTTAGTATGAGAAACGTGAGTCTTTTGCAGACTGGGCCGAAGATGTCTTACGAAGATAGGCTTAAATATTTAGATCAGCAGGCTAAATTTGTCGAAATAATGAGTGGACAAAAATCTAAAATTAAAGAGATCTATCGGAATGTGGCGGATGTATTCAAATCCATTGACAATAACAATAAAGTATATGCCCCATCTTATTCAGTCGACTTGAAACGATTTATTCGGAACCCTCGTGCAAATCGAGTTGCTCCAAGGTAAGGGACGGCTCCATAGTCGGACCCGCAAAACACTGCAGAGGCAGATGGATCAAAAGATAGACCGAGTCCGAGAGATGCAGAACTCCCGGGAACAATATCGATCTGAATCGAAACCTGGGAGTTCAAGGACGCTGAGATGACTGAACATTTCTTCCGTAGGGCACCTCGAAAAACCGTTCGGACGCTGGCATGATGCCACTGAGGGGCTTTGTTCGGAAGGGGTAGTTGCGCGGCAGCGTGAGGTCGAGTAGAAAGGGCCATTGATCTGCGGTGGACTAGACTAAATCTGACAGTGGTTGGTTTTTCATGCTGGCGCGCATTGGCGCGGAGGGCGTAGCCCGTAGCGGCAATGCGCGC
>NZ_JBNCAB010000230.1:0-1274 GCF_049805555.1 Burkholderia sp. DN3021
TGTACACCTGTCCATCAAAAATTCTAATGGACACGATGCTCCTTGCTTTCGATGGCCGCCTTCAAGATGACTTCGCCGGGGGCTTACAAACGATGTATCCGGTGGTGTTCTTCGACGCACTGCGGGTCAAGATCCGCGACGACGGCGTGGTCAGCAACAAGGCCGTCTATCTGGCCTTGGGTATCCAGGCCGACGGCCAGCGCGACGTGCTGGGGCTCTGGATCGAGCAGACCGAGGGGGCCAAGTTCTGGCTCAAGGTGTTCAACGAACTGAAGGCGCGCGGTTGCCAGGACATCCTGATCGCCGTGGTTGATGGTCTAAAAGGGTTGACCGAGGCCATCGGCGCAGCCTATCCGCGGACAACCGTTCAGACCTGCATCGTGCATCTGATCCGCAACAGTCTCGAGTACGCCAGCTACAAGGACCGTAAGGCGCTCGCCGCAGCACTGCGCCCGATCTATGCGGCCGCCAGCGAAGAAGCGGCAAAGCAGGCGTTACAGGACTTCGCTGATGGCCCGTGGGGCGAGAAATATCCGACCTGTAGTGGTCTAATGAATCCGGACACTGATTTAGGCGAAAATGTTCGCCATGAAGAGGTGTCTGATGAGCAAGCAACGACGTACGTTTTCCCCGGAGTTCAAACGGCAAGCCGCCTGCCTGGTGCTCGACCAGGGCTATAGCCATATGGAGGCGAGTCGCTCAGTCGGCGTCGGCGAGACGGTACTGCGTCGCTGGGTGCACCAGCTTCAAATGGAACGCCAGGGCGTCACGCCGCAGGGCAAGGCAATCACGGCGGATCAACAGCGTATTCAGGAACTCGAGGCGCGTATCGAACGCCTCGAGCGTGAGAAAGCCATTTTAAAAAAGGCTACCGCGCTCTTGATGTCGGAAGGCATCGAACGTACGAAGTAATTGATCAGATTGGCGCAAGCGAATCGGTCGAACTGATCTGCGCGGTATTCGACGTATCACGTTCCTGCCTGTATGCGTACCGTGAGCGCACCCAGCGCATTGACGCTGAGCGCATGGCACTGCGTAGCCGGATACACGAACTGTTCGTCGAGAGCCGAAGCTCTGCTGGCAGCCGCAGCATCATGGGCATGATGCGCGAGGAAGGTACGGTGATTGGTCGCTTCAAGGTCAGCCGCTTGATGGAAGAACTTGGACTGATCTGCAAGCTGCCGTTCCACAAGATCGGCAACATCCTCAACGTCATGCCCAAATCGCAGCACGGCAAGGCCAAGGCGGCGCTCGCAGAGATCTGGAACGCTGCG
>NZ_JBNCAB010000231.1:0-1223 GCF_049805555.1 Burkholderia sp. DN3021
CCTTGACCGGCACCGGGCCCACAGCGGTGACGATTTCGCGCTCTGGCAGGTAGCCGTTGCGCACGAGCGCCCGCCGTCCATCGATCGTCTTTACATTCGAATACTGCTCGAGCATTGCCGCCAGTTCCACTACAACCACGAACGCATCAAGCTCAAACTGAAAGGGCTGAGTCCCGTGCAATACAGGACTCATTTAACCAGTTCGTCGACACGTACGCGGCCAAGTACCCAAAGGCCATCGAGAAACTCACAAAGGATCGCGATGCGTTGCTCGCGTTCTACGACTTCCCTGCCGAACACTGGCAGCACGTGCGGACCACGAATCCGATCGAATCAACGTTCGCGACGGTGCGCCATCGCACGAGCCGCACGCGTAACTGTCTATCGCGCGCGAGCTTCATCGCCATGGCGTTCAAGCTGATTGAAGCCGCCGAGAAGTCGTGGAGGAAAATCCGCGGCGTCAACAAGATCGAGCCGCTTCTGAAGGGCATTCCCTTCAGGGACGGAATCCCGGTGACTGAAAGCACACCGGCTCCTCAAGCGCTGGCCGCCTGATCATGCCGCCCGACCCGCGTACACCAGACTTGACGATTGCTCCAGCCAGCGGGATGCCGCGTGCATCTACGACGATGTGTCGCTTCGATCCGAGCTTGCCTCGGTCCGTCGGGTTGGGGCCGGTTTCTTGGCCCCCCGGGAGCTGGAGACGCTGGCTCCATCTAGGCTCGCACGCTCCCAATCGATCTGGTCGCGCTCTCGCAGTCGACGCAGCATCGCCAAATGCAGTGGATGCCATACGCCGGCCGCTTGCCAGTCTCGCAGACGTCGCCAGCATGTCATGCCACTGCCGAAGCCCAACTCCTGCGGAAGGTCTTCCCACGGAATGCCCGTCTGCAATACATACAAGATACCGTTCAGCGCTGCGCGATCATCGACTGTGCGCCGCCGACCACCCCTGGGCGATGGCGTGAACTCCGGAATCAGCGGCTCCAGCGCCACCCATAATTCGTTACTGATTTTGCGTCTTGCCATGCCGTAGACGATACGACGCCCGCAGCATCATGTCCAGGTTGTGTTAGCCGCTCTTATGCGCGTTCATGAAAGCCTGCAGGTTTCGCAGTTGGCCATCGTAGCCGGAGCTATCGTTGGAAGTGGTGTACGCGGCGTAGGGAGGAGGCAGGAGAAGGCGGTGGCGATTGAAGGAGAATGTTGCTTCTCACGGTAAC
>NZ_JBNCAB010000232.1:0-1220 GCF_049805555.1 Burkholderia sp. DN3021
CATTTCCTCGGTTCCTTTGCCAGCATTATCGCTGGCAAAGGCCCCGGCCAAACCACTTATCCGTCTGTCCGAATTTGCGCGGCCACCTCTCTTCGCGACGGCAGACAGCAAGCCGACTCGCGGCGTAAGAAAGCGGCAGGCTCATGAGACGGGCCTCTGTAATGCGGTAGCCAACCCGCGGATAGTGAGGGGGCGTTCGTGGATCGCATACGGCCGGCTTTTTTATTGACCGCCGGACCAAGGTGGACTAATATAGACTTAGTTCATGTTAGTCCATATGAAGGATGTCATGTATACGGTCAATATCCACGAAGCGAAAACCAACTTCTCACGGCTCGTCGACGCCGCAGCCAGCGGCGAAGAGATTGTGATTGCCAAGGCTGGCAAGCCCGCTGCTCGGCTCGTCCCAATGGAGCCGGTCAAGCCGAAACGGCGCTTCGGCGGCCTGAAGGGTAAGGTGCAGATCGCTGATGACTTCGACGCGCCGCTGCCCGACGACGTGCTGGCTTTGTTCGAGGGTCGGTGATGCGCCTGTTACTGGATACGCACGTCTACCTTTGGTCTGTCCTGGACGACCGCAAGCTGTCCAAGAGCGCTCGCAAGCTCATCATGGATGCCGATGAGGTTTTTGTTAGCGCCGCGACCATTTGGGAAGCGTCAATCAAGGCCGGCCTCGGGAAACTCGACGTCGACGTGAACGAACTCGTCGCAGAGATCTCGCCCGCCGGCTTCTCAGAGCTGCCGGTACGCGTCGCACACGCTGCAATGGTGCGTGATCTGCCGGACATTCATCGCGATCCGTTCGACCGGCTTCTCGTTGCGCAGGCCATGACCGAGCCTTTACGGCTCGTAACAGCGGACGGACATCTGGCCAAATACACGGATCTCGTGATCGAGATTTAAGGCATCGGCGAACTCAATAAGATCGAAATCGCCTGGCGACATCTGAAATATCGATGGCGACGCTTCGTTACCTGGACCACGGAAACCATCGACGCTGAGCTGGCCGAACTACTGGCCGGGTACGGCACCAAATTTCAAACCAATTTCTCGTGAACACTTAACACTTACTTGGTCGATCGTCACCTGTCTGCGACGGCAGCAATGCGGATAGCGGCCGTCCTGTCCGTTGGTACACCGGCGGGCGAACGTAAAGGCGGCGGATATAGCCATCGACCACGAGCCGGTGAATCTGAATGTATACCTGCCCAAGATTCAGG
>NZ_JBNCAB010000233.1:0-1216 GCF_049805555.1 Burkholderia sp. DN3021
CTTCCTGAGCCGAGAAGAAACGATCTGGCAATCGATGACCCTGACAGACGCGTATACGCATTTATGAATAGTGCGGCCGGTAGAGAGAGGCTCATTGATGAACTGAAACGCGCGTTAGATGAATGGAAGCAAAGTCCAGAATATATAGCGGAGAGGGATCGTGACGCATTGGCTCAGGGATGGGCACTGACTGCTGAACTGGAGGACACCTTTGCCAATCCGTTGAGCGAAGAATTGGCAGCAAAGACGTCGGACTATCTCTATCGCAATTTCGTCTATAGTGCTGACAATTTCAACGACCTCCACTCAGCAAAGAGGGACAGGGAGGCCGGAAGCCGCAGCTCGAGAGAGATGCAGAGCGTCCAAGAGAACACCCCCAACCCCATGCGTGAGACCGGCTCACACCGGGCTTCCGAAGCGGTACCTGTCTTCGCCACGTCTGGCGGCTCATCGGCATTGGAGGCACAAAAAGCCTCTCTGTTAGGAGCACAAACAACAACAGCGCTGGCTGCTAGTCTCATGGCGACACGGAATCACAAAGCGGGAGCGATAGTGGCGGCGGGGGCGACGCTTGTAACTGGGGCGGCATACGGCTTGTACCGCTGGTTAACGCATGACAGTACCCCGAGTGGCATTGCCCCTAGCATGTTGGTCGATGATGAGAGTCACGATGACGAAGTCGTGGCGAATCTCCAAATCCCTTCGGAATTGGAAGCGTTGATTTCCGGCGCAACGAATGCTCCCAACCCATCGGCCAGGCGTGTACGTTCCGCTTCGACGAAAATAAATCCACCGAATTCAATTGACGGATACAAGCCGAATTTTTCAAAATACGATGATCACGTGGCCGAAAACCTTCGGAAAGTATGGGAGAAAATTGACAACCATCCTTGGGCTCGTGACGACTACTCAATGCGGCTAATAATGTTCAACGGCTTGCTAAATTCACTGATAAATCACGATGACAAGCCATCGAGCCGCATATCAGATCATCTTATGGTTGCGGCAATTGCTGAGTTTGATGCGCTACGTCCGCATCTCGAAAGTGATGGGAGACTGCGTGAGCATCTTTCCTACATAGATAATTACCCCCATGCTTTGGGGCGGTTCTCTAAAGTTTATTTATACCGAGAAGCATTTGCTATCAAAGAAATTGATGAAGATTTCTACGCATCACAGCGCGAATTGTCTGGCAATTTTATATATAGAAAGCGAG
>NZ_JBNCAB010000234.1:0-1212 GCF_049805555.1 Burkholderia sp. DN3021
CACCGCGCCATTGAGCGCCACGTCACCCGTGGCCGTCACCGATACATCACGCTGCGCACTCACTTGGCCAGCCCTCACGCTGCCGCCCTGCAGCACCACATCCTGACCCGCGCTCGCCGCGCCATTGAGCGTCACGCTTCCAGGAGTCGATATATTCATCGTGCCTTGCGTCGCACGCACCGCCCCCCCCAGCTTCACCTCGCCATTCGCACTCACCCGGATATCGTTGACCGAGGTGATCGCACCATCATGCCGCACCCCCACACCCGACTCCGTGCTCGCCAGCACGATGTGGCGCCCGTACATCGCCCCCAGCGCCCCACCGCTGATCCCCAGTGCCGGCGCCTTCGAGCCGTTCGCCGCGTTCACCTCATACTGCCCCGTGCGCGGATCGTAGGTCGTCAGGCCCGCCACCATGTTCACGTCGGCCTTCGCCCCGCCCGCGCTCGAGTCACTCACCGGCCCGTTGATCACAATGCTGCGGCTCACCACGTCAAATACGCTCAGCCCTTTGGTATCAATCCCGCCGCGCTCGATCAGCACGTCGCCCTGCGTTACCCCCAGGCGTACACTCCCGTCCGCCTGCGGCAGCACCTGCCCCGTGCTCACCCCAAACCGACCCACGTTCAGTGTCGTCAACCCGTTGATCGTCACCCCGTGCGGGTTCGCCACCAGCACATCCAGCTTGCCGCCAAACGACTCCAGCGTGCCCTGCAGCGCACTACGCTGCTGCGTCACCTCCAGCAACGCCGCCTTGGCCGGCGCAGACAAGTTCGGGTTGCCCATCGCAAATCCGCCAATCTGCGATACCCCGCTTTGCGCACTGTTGTTCAACACCACCCCGCGCCCAACCGGGCTGAACTCGCTGAACTTGTTGTGCGACAAGCCCGCCGCGTTCGGCTTCACAATATGAACCAGGTCCGTGCCGTTCGCCGTCGTCGTCACGCCCGGTCGATTCGCCCCGGCGCCCGGATCCGACACCACCTGCGCCCACGTCGGCCCGGGCAACATCCCGCCCAGCACCAGCGCCGCCACTAGACGCTTGAGGCCACCCACCCGGAACCGCTCCAGCACCGCGCCGCTGGTGCTCGCGCCCGTGCCGCCGCCGCTGCCCTTGCTCGCCCCGCGCGTGAGCTCCGACACCGCCACCCACGTGCCCGCCCGACGGCTGAATTTAATCTTGTACGCTTGCTGGTTCATCGCTTTGTTCCC
>NZ_JBNCAB010000236.1:0-1095 GCF_049805555.1 Burkholderia sp. DN3021
ACGCTGCCTGCGATCAAATCGGCAGCATGACTGCCTCGGACATTCCACTTAAAAATATCGAAAACCTGTCCGAACGAGCGAGACCACCTGTCAACTACCCCCTTCCGAACAAAGCCCATCCGGGCGGGTGAGGCCTGACGGCCTCAGAACACAAGTCCTGCCTTCTGATGCGCGCACTTCATCAAGACTACCCGGTGAGCCAAGCTCGCTTTTGGTGGGCCCGGCCGGACTTGAACCGGCGACCAGTCGATTATGAGTCGACGGCTCTAACCTGCTGAGCTACGGGCCCGAGAACAGGATGGGCCTCCCGTGGTGTACCACGTACTGCAAAAGACGGGGTATTGCAGCCGACCTGGGGGATCAGAGGCCCATTGAGGAAAGCGACAAGCTGCGAGCTCACGGACTGTTGCCCGTCATCGCTTGGCATGCTTCCAGTGGAGCGGGTGAAGGGAGTCGAACCCTCGTCATCAGCTTGGAAGGCTGTTGCTCTACCGTTGAGCTACACCCGCCACGGTGCGCCATTCTAGCGGTATTCGCTGGAACCACGTCAGCGATTTGACGATTGTTGAGGCCGCTTACTTAATCGGAATCCAGGCGTCGACGAATACGACGATCGTAGGGATTGACGGGGCGAGGCGCGGTGAACGGGTCATGCGGCGCTTCAAATCGGCGCGGCAACTGCAACGATTCGCTCGGTTCACGGGCAGGTTTCGAATCTGTTCATGGGGTGCCGATACAACCGAAGCGAGCAGTGCAAATGCGAGGCGCGTGCCCAGGCCGGCGCGGCCTGGGATTGGGCTTCGTGCGCCCGCATGGTGGTGTAAGTCGCCCGATTATCTCTTACGCCGACCTCGCCCGTCCGCTTACCGAACAACTTGACAGTACCCCCCGCACCATCTTGACCATGGCTGCCATCAGATTTACATCAGGATTCTCTGCAGGGGAGGGGGAACACTACGTCGGGCGAGCATGGGGTTAGGGTCTGTTTACATTCGATGAAATGTGTTAAGGCAATGCTGATTAAGTTCACCGTCCCTGTAGTTCATGCGTCATAGATCGGTGTGCATGACTTGAGAAAGGCGAACGACGATGAAG
>NZ_JBNCAB010000237.1:0-1088 GCF_049805555.1 Burkholderia sp. DN3021
GCCACTGAACGTTCACGAGGCGGATAGATCAATGGCCCTTTCTACTCGACCTCACGCTGCCGCGCAACTACCCCTTCCGAACAAAGCCCACCTCTGCCAGGCTCAGTCACTCATCACTTTTTTCCGGCATGGCAGACGAGTGGTGGTGGGCAATCAGCCACTTGCCGTTCTCCCATTCATACACGTATGTATAGCGCGCGCGTACCGTCTTACCGTCGGCAAACCTGAACATATAGGTGCCGACGTCCTGCGCGACGTTGCAGCCGATTTTGATGATTCGTTTATCGATCGTGCCTTGGGGGCTTTTCTTTAAAAACTTGACAAAATAATCCCGGATTGCTGCAGGATTCGTGCGAGGCTCATTCGATACGGTGGGCAGTAGTACGCCATCCGGAGCATAGTTGGCGACGACCTTGTCCGGATCGCCGCTGCGCAGGGAATCGTTCCAGCGATCGAACAATGCAGCAATTTGCGGCTTAGTGACTGATATGCAGGAGGAAGCGGACTGAATTTGCGCATTGGCTGCGATCGGAACAAGTACAATACTAACTGCGGAAGATATCAAGGAAGCAAGATAAACGTATTTCATATAGTACTCCATATCATTTTATTAGATGCGGAAAACGTAAGTAGCGACGCGGCTACCGACGTAGATGAAAATCTTCCTCATCACTGGCTCCGACAGTGGAGGCGAGCGGATAGCGACGATATACTTGCTGACCAAAACATGCCAACCTGGAACTCAGTTCAAGAGAACCTATTCCGGCGACCGCCCCACACATTTTGTATATACGCAAAGTGCTTTCACCGACTACCCGTCGGGGACGCGCGAAATCGGGCACGATTGTCTTCATTTGCCGTATACGACGGGCGCTGGCCACGAACGCTTCCCGTGAAAAGTCCCAAAAAAGAAGCTGGACACTTGCTCGGCGCTCAATATGTGGACTTGCAACGCAATCCAATGAACTGCGACACAACAATCCATTAAGTGTTGCTGTTAAACGGGATTGAAGTTTGTTAACTTCGGCGAACCGCATATGCCGGAGCTCTGCATGAAGTGCGTCGTTGTACTGACCGAAGTCGAGGAG
>NZ_JBNCAB010000238.1:0-1076 GCF_049805555.1 Burkholderia sp. DN3021
ACTCGGTGCCGCGGCCTGCACGATGCGATCGCAGCATGCGCAGGCCAGCTTCGGACGGCGGTGGCGAATCACGCGGAAGTGCGCCCGGACGTATTCGAGCTGTTCCGCGACGTCTTCGCCCAGCGGTTTGAGTTGCCCGCCGCAATCGGGGCAGTCATCATCGGCGGGCAGATGGATGCGCTCTTCGCGCTCAAGGTGATCGGGCAACGGCTTGCGGCCGACACCTTCGCGACTCGGCCGTTTCACTGCAGCAGCCGCGGCCATATCGGCCGAGCCTTCATCGGCCTGCAGGTCTTCCAGCCGCAATTCAAGCTGTTCGATCTGGCGATCCAGCTTCTCCGATTTTCGGCCGAACTGCATCCGGCGCAGCTTGGCAATCGTCAGCTTCAGATGTTCGATCTCGATCGCGCGCGACGAGAGCTGCTCGCGCAAGCTGGCGACCATCGCCTTCAGCGCTTCAATGTCGTCGGGGAGATCGGTGGGAGCAGCGGACATGCGGTGAGCTTACACGACGCCACCCACAAGCTCTCCACGCGTAATGAACGTTTACAATGCGCTTCGCGGGCGTACCGCATCGATCGGCTGCCGCCAATCGAAACCTTCGAGCAAGAGCGCGAGCTGAGCGGTCGTCAGCGCAACAACACCGGCATCGGCGCGTGGCCACGCGAAACGTCCTTTCTCGAGGCGCTTCGAGAGCAGGCACAGGCCACCGTCGCACCACCACAAGCACTTCAGCAAGTCGCCGCGCTTACCCCGGAACACGAACACGTGCCCGCTGTAGGGATCCTTCTCCAGCACGGTTTGTACCTTCGCGGCCAACGAGTTGAAGCCGGAACGCATGTCCGTGACGCCCGCCGCGATCCAGATTCGCGTGTTCGGCGGGATCACTTCAGACAGTCTCGCAAATACTGTTCGGCGAACTCCTGCGACACACCGCGGATACGAATACGTCGTTTGCCGACCTCGATCTCGATTTCACAGCCTGGCGGCATCGCCGGGCTCGCCGACACGTCCGGCGTTTGCGGCAGAGCGTGATGTGGGATGTCTTTCGCAGGCAGATCGACCACATCAACCGG
>NZ_JBNCAB010000239.1:0-1046 GCF_049805555.1 Burkholderia sp. DN3021
GACCGATCGATCGTGGCATCCCGGGCCCAGCGCTGCTCGCGCACATCGCCGTGTCGAAGTTCGCGTACCACATCCCGCTGCATCGCCAGGCAGTCATGTACGCGCGCGACGGCGTCGAGATTGATCCGGATGCGATGGGGTATTGGATGGGAAGCATCACAGCGTTGCTCGCGCCGCTGGTCGACACCGTGCGCCGCTACGCGCTGGCCGGCGGCAAGGTTCATGCTGACGACACGCCGTTGCCAGTGCTGGCGCCCGGCAACGGTCGCACAAAGACAGGACGTCTGTGGGTCTACGTGCGTGATGACCGGCCGAGTGCCTCCGAAGAGCCGGCGGCGGTCTGGTTCGCCTACACGCCCGATCGACGGGGCGAGCATCCCCAGCAGCATCTTGCAGACTTCGCCGGCGTGCTGCAGGCCGATGCGTTTGCCGGCTATGCCGAGCTGTATCGCGGCGGCACCATCCAGGAAGCTGCCTGCATGGCCCACGCTCGCCGAAAGATCCATGATCTACATGCCGTCCGTCCCAATGCGGTAACGGAGGAAGCACTGCACCGGATCGGCGCACTCTACAAGATCGAAGATGAGATCCGTGGCAAGCCACCCGACGAGCGGCACGGTGTGCGCCAAGCGCGAGCGGTGCCACTGCTCGACGACATGAAACGCTGGTTTGAAGCGACGCTCGCCACACTCTCTGCAAAATCCGACACGACCAAGGCGATTCAGTACGCGCTGAATCGCTGGCTGGCGCTCATCTACTACTGCAGCGACGGGCGTGCGGAAATCGACAACCTGATCGCCGAGCGAGCACTGCGCGGCGTCGCCCTCGGCAGACGGAATTACTTGTTCGCCGGCGCCGACTCCGGTGGCGAACGTGCCGCCGCGATGTATAGCCTGATCGGCACGGCACGCCTGAATGGCCTCGATCCCGAGGCGTATCTCGCCTACGTGCTCGAGCGCATTGCTGACCATCCGATCAACCGCATCGACGAACTGCTGCCGTGGAACGTGGCTCTGTCGCTGCCGTCTACTGCTCACGTCGTGCCC
>NZ_JBNCAB010000240.1:0-1041 GCF_049805555.1 Burkholderia sp. DN3021
GCGGGCTGTGGCGTACCCGAGGCATCCTGCCTCGGACCAACGACCAAATACGGCAACGTGAAGTATCCTGCCGCATGCGTATAGATGTTGACGCTCGAGAACGGCCATTTGGCGAAGATTTCGTTTTGGGTCTTCTCATTTGGCTTGGCCACATCCGCAAATGGCACGCTGTTCTTGTCGTTTGCCCCGAACAGGTAGAACGGCGTGATCGTCAGGCGCATGTCGCCGTCGCTGTTGAACAGGGGGCGCTGGGCGTCACTCGCCAGGTAGTTGGCGGCAGACACCACAAACGATGTTCCCGGCACCATCCATTCTGCGGGGACTGCTACGCTCCAACGGTCCGCGGGATATGCACGGCCGCCCGACTCGGTCGCCGGCAGTGCGGACGGGGGGCTCAGCGCGAGTACACCCAGCTTTGTGCCATCGCGCCACGCCTCCAGGACGGGATTCTTGACATCGGATTGGGCAATGTTCGCCAGTGCCAGTGCGGCGCGCTTGCCCACGACTCTGAGCGTGGCCGAAATTTGGGCGAGCTGCCAGCTCCGGCCGGCACTTGAGATAACGTGAGACTGTGCAAAAGATAGATCAGCCAACGATACCTTCGATGTGGGCGCAGGCGACCCCGTAGAGGGCGCGGGCGCATCCGGTGCAGGCGTCACCGGGGCTGTCCCCGTCGGCCCTGGATCGCGAGGAGGATGTTGGGGACGACTATCCGGCCCATTCAGACTGGACGAAATCGGTGTCGGGCCGTCACCACCACACCCGGCAAGGACGCATGCTGACGACACTGCAACTACCGCAGCGCGTGACATAATATTGATGGCAGGCATGATTCTATTTCCTATTTTGTTGATAAAAATTCACATTTGATTAGGATTACAAACGCTCATATATATCAATGCACCGATTTCATGACGCGACTCCCGATTCAATCTTTCTGATCTCACGTAACAAGATTAAAAATTTGCCGATGTGCTCAAGTACCAAACCATCGAGTGGCCCATACCTGGCAAGACTTTGAACGGCTTGCCTAAGGTTATC
>NZ_JBNCAB010000241.1:0-1037 GCF_049805555.1 Burkholderia sp. DN3021
ACGCCGGCGAGCTGGCTGCTCGAGGTGATCGGCAAGGGCAACAAGCAACGCTTCGTGCCGATCAGCGACGAGTGCGTCGACGCGTTGCGCGTGCACTGGCGCGATCGCGGCCTGGACTTCGACGCGGCCGACGCGGCGGGCCCGCTGGTTGCGCCGCTGATCCTGCCGCCAACGCCGCGGGCGCGCGCGAAATTCGGCGTCGAGGTCGATGCCGACAGGGAAGGGAAGCCGACGAAGCCGGGCGGCTACTCGGTGCGCGGCGCGCGCGGACTCACGCAGTGGGCGATCGCGCAGCTGCTCGAGGTGATGACGGATCTGTCCGAGGCGGAGCGCCGCAAGCTGACGTCGACATCGCCGCACGCGTTCCGGCACACGGTCGGCACGCAGATGCTGGCGGCCGGCGTCGCGCTCGAGGTCGTGCAACGCACGCTCGGGCACGCGTCGCTCGGCACGGCGTCGATCTATGTGTCGCCGGAGGAGACGCGGCTGCGCCGCGAGGCGGCCAAGTACCACGCACGGCTCAAGCCGTCGGCGTGACGGCAGCGCGGTAGCTCCGCGCGCCGGGGTTGGCTACGATGGCGGCAAGTCCGTGGGCGAGCGGGGCGGCAGCGATGGCTACCCTCGCCTTATGTGCGAACGCTGCCGGGCGTGCGTGCTGGCATCATGCGTCTTCGCCTGGCCACCATGTCTGGGGCGCGCGGTCGATCGCATAGTCGTTGAGATCCTTTCCTTCCAGCCACTTCGGCCGCGGGCCGCGACCGGACCAGCTGCGGCCTGACGACGGATCGTAGAACTTCGCCGCCGCGCGCTTCGATTTCGCCTGCAGGTAGCCCAGCGCCGACAACACTTCCTGCTGGGTGATGCCGTACTGGGCGACCTGTTCCTTGAAAGTGGCCAGTGCGGCCTTTTTTTCAATGGCCTTGGTCTGGGCCAATTGACTATCGAGTGTAAGCGCTCGACACGTACCGTCTGTTCATGAGGGCGCGGCACCGGCAATCTGATTCCCATCAGATGTAATGGGAATCAGATTGATGAAG
>NZ_JBNCAB010000242.1:0-1018 GCF_049805555.1 Burkholderia sp. DN3021
GCCGTCTACTGCTCACGTCGTGCCCATCCGATAGCATCGCGGCTCCCCGTCGTCGTCGACCTACGCTACGGTGCTGATCGAGTGCTTACCTTGCAACTCAGCCGCACCATAGCGCTCGAGCACGGCCGACTTCAGATTGTCGTACAGCAGAACCCTCGGCAGGCCGCACCACGTGTTGAACGCGCCGATGTGTCCGCGCAAGAAGTTCTCCATGCGAGCGTCAAGGAAGAAGCGTAGATAGATGTCGCGCGAGTACGAGAGCACCATCACGAACGCCATCAGCGGCCGGCGCGCACGGCCAATCTCGATGTAACCGAAGTGCCCCCAATCGACCTGGGCCTGTTCACCCGGCAATGTCCTCAGTCGCAGGAAGGCCTCGGCAGGCTTGCGAGGACGATGCAGCGAGATCAGATGCCGGAAGTGATCCGGTGCGCCCTTGTAGCCGCGCTCGCGAACCATAAAGTAAAGACGTCTGGCCGTCAGCGAAGGATATTTTTCCAACGTCTGCCGGATGAACGGCAGGTACGGCTCGATCATTGACGGCTTCGACACCGGGCCGATCCGCGGTAACCCAGCACGGGTGAGTACCCGCTGCACCGTTTCGCGGTGTACGCGTAACTGCTTCGCGATCGTGCCGCACGGCCACTTCTCGGCGTGATACAGGCGCAGGATTTGCGCCTCGAGTTCAACCGGAATCGTCATCGGGATCTCCACGATCTAAGCGACGGCCGAAGGGCTCTCCTTCGGGATAGACACGACGAGAACCACGGCGGCGCACGAAGCCGGTTCGCACCAGTTGCGGCAGCGGGCCACCGCAGCAATGACAGCGCAGCGGCGTCGGCGCCGCCGCACGCGTGGCGGCGTTGGCAAGTGCAACGGCGGCGTCGAGGTCCGGTTGCAGTACATCATCGGTGGGGGAAGTGGGTAAACCCTGATGCGTCACGAATTTGCGTCGGGCCCGGTAGCGTCGGGCTCTGGCCGCGTGGGCGAATCGTCCACGACGGGTGCGCTGATAGCG
>NZ_JBNCAB010000243.1:0-1008 GCF_049805555.1 Burkholderia sp. DN3021
GTGCGCGCGTTGCCGCGCCTGACGCATGCCGCGGCCGCGGCAGCGCAACGTCGGCTGCCGACGCCGCAGCAAGCCGTGCGGCTCGTCCGCCGCGAACTGCCGCGCGCCGCCCGGCAGCTCGCACAGAATCCGCGCCTGATCCGCAGCGCGGTCCAGCAGGGCGCCCCGCGCCCGCTCGTGTGTCCCGCGCACATGGGACACGGGTTGCGGAGCGCCCGCATCGGCCGGAGCCGAAGTTTCCATATCGACGGCCCGGTCACGCTGACGATCACCTCTCACTGACGCTTGGCGCTGAAAGGAGCACACCATGGACCGATTCGAAACGGATGCAATGGACGACCTGATGTACGAAGCCGCAGAAGGTCCGGCCCGCGCTTCGGCGCAAGCCTACGACGAGTTCGACGAAGACGGTTTCGACGAGGGCGACTATGGCGACGAGGGCGATGACGAATTCCTCAGCCGGGTGTTGGGCGGGATCGGCAATGTCGTCGCCGGTCTCGCGGGCGGCGGCGCCGGGTTCGACGAATACGACGAAGGCGACGGATTCGAGTTTGCCGACGAAGCGGACGAAGGCGACGAGTTCGACGCGGCCGGCGAATGGGATGGCGCCGACGAGCTCGACGCGATGGACGATCTCGTCGCCGACGCGCTCGACGCGGCCGACGGCGACGAATTCTTTCGCCGGCTGGCGCGCGTTGCGCGCAGCGTCGGGCGCGGCATCGGCAGCGCGGCGCGCGTGGTCGGACCGCTCGCCAGCATGATTCCGATTCCGCAGGCGCAGATGATCGGCCGCATCGCCAACGTCGCCGGCCGCCTGCTGGCCGACGGCGCCGACGAGTTCGAGGTGTTCGACGAGATGATCGACGGCCTCGACGAGGACGGCATCGACGCCGCGGCGCCCGTGCTGGCCGGCATGTTGGTGCGCCGGGCGCTGCCGGCCGTCGCGCGCGCCGCGTCGCAGGTCCGGCGCGCGGCGGTTCGCAGCGTCGCCCGGGCGGTTCGCACGGC
>NZ_JBNCAB010000244.1:0-1001 GCF_049805555.1 Burkholderia sp. DN3021
GCGAGGTGAAGGGGTATGACACCTATGTTAAGGTAGATCCCAAAGGCCATAAACAAACGACCACCGGAAGCGATCCGCAGGCGTTGCCTAAGAAGATTGCTACCCTGGACGAAAACAGAAGCGAATTAGCAACTATTAATGAAACAGCTAAATTTCTGCAGACACCTGCTCAGAAAAAGCGACGAGGAGAATTGGAAAAGGCGATCGCGAAACAAGAGAAAGCAGAGGTGGATGAGGCAAGAAAGGCGGCGAAGAATGAGAGTGATCAGAAATCGCCTGAGCAACGATTGGCTGATAAGAAAATATTTGTGAAAACGCAATACCCTGATATCCAGGGTTTAATTGATGAGCATCGGCTAGCTTTGACGCAAGAAAGTGCATTGAAGTCAAATGCATACTATTTGGCCCCAGAATATGAGTCATCGACAAGTAAAAATATTCCATTCATTGAGTATGATGGGGCCTCGAAATGGTATCGAGCCATGACAAAGAGTGAATATGATGGGTTGCGTAAGAGCAATCAATTCTCTCAATCGCTTGATGGATATGGGGGAATTTCGCCAAGTTATGATTACGTTTATAAGAATTATTTTTCGCCTGCAAATACGGAGCAGAAAATTCTCGTGGAATTTTCTGCCGTTAAAGATGGAAAGGAGGTTCCATTGTCTGGTTTTTTGCACGGGAAAATTAGTCAGCCTAAAGTGGAAGATGGGGCGATCTCAATTGGCTTGGGCTCCCGTGGAACGCCGGGTATTGGAAATGAATCGGGCGAAGCTGGGCGAATTTTCAACGAACTCTTGCTGAAGGGAAATATTACTTATCACCTCATTGGAGTGAACGTTAAGACGAGTGGTATCTCCCCCGTGTCAACGTCGGACGTAATTTCCCCAGAAGTGTCGAAGTAAAATTCAGAGGTGGCCGCGCAAATTCGGACAGACGGATAAGTGGTTTGGCCGGGGCCTTTGCCAGCGATAATGCTGGCAAAGGAACCGAGGAAATGA
>NZ_JBNCAB010000245.1:0-990 GCF_049805555.1 Burkholderia sp. DN3021
GTCGGCCAGCAGCGCCGCGTGGCCGAGCCCGAGCGCGCACGCGGCCGTACCGACCCGGTAGGCGGCGCCGGACGCGCGCCACGCGGCACTCGTGTCGGCCGCGGCCGGATCGGCCGCGAGGTCGGCCATCGACGCATCGGCGGTCTGCAGGAAATCCTCATACGCATGTGCATTGACGGTCACGACGCCGAGCGCGCGGGTCGGCGCGACGGCGACCGCGTCGTGCTCGGCCCGCGCGGCATCGGCCTCCCACAACGCTTCGGACGCCGGCGTGCCGGCGACGTGCCAGTCGACCGTCAGCCCGTAGTCGTGCAGTACGTCGACGAGCGCGACGTCCTCGGCCGCGGCGCCGAACAGCGCGAAATCGCGCCACAGCAGCGCAACCGTCTCGCGCACGAGCTCGGGCGGCGCGCTGCGCCGGCCCTGCGCCTGCTCGCCGAGCAGCAGGTTCGTCCGTGCGAGAAAGCGCTTCAGTTCGGGCGCGCCGCTCGCGCGCAGCGCGCGCAGGCACGCGGCCGCGAGCCGCCAGAAATCGTACGGTGTGTCGTCGGCCAGCGCCGCCTGCATCGCATCGAGTTCGTCGAGCGCCGCGTCGGGCGCGGCGTGCGGCGCCCGCAGTACGCCGAGCAGCGCCTGCTCGTAGCGGGCGCGTATCCGGGTCGCGAACGCATCGGGCAGCGCGCGCAGCGTGGCCGGCGGCACCGCGCGGCCGACGAGCGCAAGCGCGTCGAGCGGCGCGCTTGCGCGCAGGTCGGCGGCGCTTTGCGCACGCAATGCACGGAAATGCTCGAAAAGAACCGGCGAGCAAGCGAGCTCGCGCAGGTTGTGGCGCCCGACGGCCGCGCTGAAATCGCGCAGCGCGGCACGCCAGTCGGCCGAAGTCGGCTCGACGGCGACGAGCGGCGCGGCGGCCGACAATTGCCCCGCGAAACGCGCGGCCGGCAGCCAGCCGGCCTCCGCCAGCACGGCCGCCGCAGCGGACAGCGGCGC
>NZ_JBNCAB010000246.1:0-961 GCF_049805555.1 Burkholderia sp. DN3021
TCGTTCAGTTTCACGCTGGATACGTCGGCCGCTGCGCCCGGTGTCGCGTTGACTACCGACTCGGGTAGCAATGCCGCCGATCACGTTACCAGCGTCGGTACGTTGAATCTCTCCGGCATCGAAACCGGTGCTACCGTTCAGTACAGCATCGATAACGGTGCGCATTGGAACACGAGCTTCAGTGCCGTCGAAGGACTGAACAACGTTCAAGTTCGCCAGATCGATGTCGCGGGCAACACGTCGTCGGCCACGTCGTTCAGCTTCACGCTCGATACCTCGGCTGCTGCGCCCGGCGTTGCGCTGACCACCGATTCCGGAAGCAGCGTCACTGATCACATCACCAATATCGGCACGCTGAACGTCACTGGCATCGAGACCGGCGCAACCGTCCAGTACAGTATCGATAACGGGTCGCATTGGAGTACGAGTTTCAGTGCCGTCGAAGGCGTGAACAATGTGCAAGTTCGACAGATCGATGTCGCGGGCAACACGTCCGCCTCGACCTCGTTCAACTTCACGCTCGATACGTCAGCCACGGCGCCCGGCGTTGCATTGACCACCGATTCCGGCAACAGCGCCACGGACCACATCACCAATGTCGGCACACTGAACGTCACTGGCATCGAGACCGGCGCAACCGTTCAATACAGCATCGACAACGGCGCGCATTGGAACACGAGCTTCAGTGCCGTTGAAGGCGTGAACAACGTTCAAGTCCGCCAGATCGACGTGGCCGGCAACATATCGTCAGCTACATCTCTCAGCTTCACGCTCGATACGTCGGCCGCGTCGCCGGGTGTTACGTTGACCACCGATTCCGGCAGCAACGCCACCGACCACATTACCAATGTCGGTACGTTGAACGTCACTGGCACCGAAACCGGCGCCACCGTTCAGTACAGCATCGACAGCGGTGCGCATTGGAGTACCAGCTTCAGCGCCGTCCAAGGCGTGAACAACG
>NZ_JBNCAB010000247.1:0-915 GCF_049805555.1 Burkholderia sp. DN3021
CTATGTCTTTCGTCAAGCGTTAGGGGCTGACTTGGGTTGGTAAATGGTGCCGTCGCGCAGCATGGCGAACAGGACGTCGCAGCGTCGCCGTGCCAGCGCGATGAGCGCTTGGTTGTGACGCTTGCCCTGTTGGATCTTGCGTGCGTAATAGGCTCGCGAGACGGGGTCTCGCAAAGCCGCGAAGGTTGATAGAAACAAGGCGCGCTTGAGCACCTTGTTGCCGCGTCTGGATGGATGTTCGCCTCGGATAGACGAGCCTGAGCGCCGGGTGACCGGAGCAAGGCCGGCGTAGGCCGCCAAGTGTGCAGCCGAAGCGAAGGCCTTGTGGGCGACTTCGGTCAGGAGTCTGGCGGCGGTCCTGACGCCGACTCCAGGCATGCTGGTCAGGACCGGCCAAAGAGGGTGAGCAAGCACCAGTCGCTCCACTTCGGCAGCGACCTCGTCGCGCTGCTTACGCAAAGCCGCAAGCTGCTGGGCCAAACGAGGCATGACGATGGTGGCAGCTTGCGTTCCGGGCACGATCACGGCTTGTTCGTTCAGAGCCTGAACGATCTCAGCCGCCAAGCTTTTGCCCATGCGGGGCGCGAGCTTGGTCAGGCGGTTGACGAGCGTCTTCTCGCTGGTTGCGGCAAGCGCGGCGGGCGCCGGATAGCGCTCAAGCAGATCGAGCACCGCCGGATGGTCGAGGCGCGGTCCGAGAACGCGCTCGAGCGCCGGATGGATCTGGGTGAGCAGACCGCGAATGCGGTTGCTGGTTTGAGTGACCTGAGCGGCGAGATCATCATCGAAGCCGCACAGCATGGAGAGCTCGGCGAGCTGCTCGTCGGCCAATCGAAGCGAGCGCAGCGTATGCGGCATCGAGCGAGCGGCTTCGGCAATGATCGCGGCGTCGCGGGCATCGGTCTTGGCTTCACC
>NZ_JBNCAB010000248.1:0-913 GCF_049805555.1 Burkholderia sp. DN3021
GCCTCGCGGGCCGCACGCGACACGTCGCCGGCCCACACCGGCTGCGTATCCGGCTCCTGCTCGTCGCCGCCCGCCGGTTGCCGCCGGTCGCTGGTCACGAAGCTGCGCAGCGCGAGCGACAGCGAGCCGAGGCGCGTCGCGACCAGCACGACCTGCGCGGTGCGCGGCGCGACCTCGAGCGTGACCGTACGCGCTCGCGCCGTCGCGTCCGGCGCACTCGCGGGCGTCTTCGCGCGCTGGAATTCCGAGCCAACCGCTAGCACGCGCGCGCGCCGCACGACCGTCTCCGCTTCGAAGGTGCCGGGCGACGTCGCCGAGCCGCCGATCTGCTGCGTGAGCACCACGTCGACGAAGTCGCCCGGCTGGATCAGCCCCGCGTTGCCCGACACGTCGTCGACCGGCACCGAGATCGCGCGCATGCCGGGCTGCAGCGCGGCCGCGAGAAAATCCGGCGCGTCGGCCGGAATCACGTTGTCCGTGCGAATCGGCGTGCCGGCGCCGACGCGATTGCGCAGCAGCGCGCCCTTCAGGTCGGCGCCCGGCTGCGACTCGACGAACGTGCCCGGCGGCACCTGTGCGCGCGGCATGCGCTTCCATGCGAGATCGTTGTCGCGCAGCAGCAGCCCTTCCGGCAGATCGGCGGCCGCGACACGCACGCGCGCCTGATCCGGTGCGCCGGGTGCCGACGGCGTCGACGCGGCAACGTACAGTTCGCGCAGGATGAATGCGCCGATGCCGGCAGCGATGATCAGCACGGCCATTCTCAGAGGTTTGGGCATGGCGGCGTGCGTCCCCCGGCTAGGTAAGCGAAACCGCGTGCGGAAACGGCGCCCAGACGGCCAGCGCACCGCCGAGCGCGAGCGCGAGCCCGTACGGCACGCCGCGCGCGGCGACCGCGCGGGCGGGCGTGGCG
>NZ_JBNCAB010000249.1:0-894 GCF_049805555.1 Burkholderia sp. DN3021
ACTTCAGTTCCTGCAGCTTTTCATCGGTTGCAAGAAGTCGACGCTTGAGTAAAGTCATGAGGTCGGCCTCGATGTGGATGCGCGTGACCTTGGCACCGCCAGGCGGCGGATCCTGGGATCGTTGCCATACGGCTGAGCCCACGTGCGCACGGCGGCTTCGACATCTGCCGCCGCTGGCATGTCAGGCAAGGTCTGAATGGTCCAGCCTCCAAGACGCCTCGGCGCAATATAGGCGGGTTGCCAACTGCCGTCGGCGCGCACATTGATCAGAAACAGGGACGTGCCGACAACCAGTCGCCAGGTTTCGACGACGACAGCGGGTTCTGGATTGTCGTGATCGGGGATCTTCATACAAACGGAGCCTGATTGCAAGAATCGGCAGTCAGCGCGTCGACGAGATCGAGTTGACCTGGCGCCGGCGTCGGCGGTCGCCGTGGCGATTTCGGTCTGGGGTGGCCACCCCGTTTGAGCGCGCGGGCGAGTGCCAGCAGCTGCGTCCAAATCTCGTCGGCTTCGATGGGCGAAAGCGTATCGGCCGCAGCGTCGAGCGCGGCAACCAGCTCTGCCAGTTGCCGCGGCGATCGCGCCAAGACCGACTTCGCTTTCGTGCGTGCCCGCCCCACGACAGCCCTGCTCATGCGCGGGTGTCTTTTGTGGGGGGGGCGGGATCGAAAGGGTTAGGCCACAGGCTTTTAACCAAAGCATCTGCGCGTGCGCGGCGCTGGTCGGGCGTCAACAGGTGTTTTTGCTCGCGCGTCAGGCCCGCCGTGAGCCAGTCGTCGGGGAGCTTCGCGCCGACCGGCGCAATCGGGCGGCGCTCGCGTATGGCGGGAGCCGGCATCGCCGCGCCCAAAGCGGCCCCGGCGTCAGCAGTACGCGGCGACAGATTCGGCG
>NZ_JBNCAB010000250.1:0-889 GCF_049805555.1 Burkholderia sp. DN3021
CCCCGCGCGTGAGCTCCGACACCGCCACCCACGTGCCCGCCCGACGGCTGAATTTAATCTTGTACGCTTGCTGGTTCATCGCTTTGTTCCCCTAAAGACATTCAGGGCGCCCCCGCCCATTCCGATAACCAGCATTCTCGGGAAGCGCGCCTCCCAATACCACTCAACATTTGTTAAGGATGGTGTTCAAAACTGGCGAAGGCCCGCATGTTCAACAGGTCGGTTGCGGTGGACAATAAGGACGTGAAACAGACCGACCTGAACCTTGACCTGACGAACCGGCGGACAGCGCAAACGCGTATTTCTCGACGGGATGGAGCGCGTGGTGCCATGGAAGGAATTCATGGCGCTGATTGCGCCACACGCGCCGACGAAGGCAACCGGTCGCAAACCGTTCCCGATCGAAGCGATGCTGCGCATTCATTTTTTGCAGCAGTGGTTCGGCTTGAGCGACGTCGCGATGGAAGAGGCGCTGTACGACGTGCCGCTGTACCGCGAGGGCTGGGCGGCATGAGCCGGCTGCCGGACCGCGTGAGCATCCTGAGGTTTCGGCATCTGCTGGGGCAACACCAGTTGGCCGAGCAGTGGATTCCAGCCGATGGCCGAGCACCAGCGGCGCTATATCGTCCGCTGGCTCAAAGAACGGCTGTCGGGCCGGCAGGATCGCAGCACGGCGCTCTTCGATCTCAAGCAATGGTTGTACGAGCACCGGGTCTTGATCGTTCACGATCGTGCGCTCCGGCAACTGATCGTCCAGGCGGTTCAGGATGTCGAAACCGCGCTGACCCAGTGCCTCGAGGCGTAAGCGACTCAGCTGGGCCAGTCCCCCATTCGCGCGCGCGTGAGGCATGATGGTGATGGCGTGGTGGTATCCGTGTAAGTCACGGGG
>NZ_JBNCAB010000251.1:0-872 GCF_049805555.1 Burkholderia sp. DN3021
CGCCAGGGCGCAGGCCAACGAGGCGCTGGACGTCGAAGTGGCGGCCATCTACCGAGCCAGTCGCGGCAGCTATGGCCGCCCCCGTATCGTGCGGCAATTGCGCGCCCAAGGCCGTCCGGTGAGCGCTGAGCGTGTTCGACGTAGTTTGCAGCGCCAAGGCCTGCGCCCGGTCTACAAGCGACCGTATCGCGTCACGACGGACTCGACACATAGCCTACCAGTGGCACCAAATCTGCTTGATCGTCGCTTCGATGGCTGGCAACCAAATCAGGCGTGGGTGAGTGACATCACGTTCATCGCCACCGACGAAGGCTGGCTGTTTCTCGCGGCGATCCTCGATCTGGCAAGCCGGCGTATCGTCGGCTGGTCGATGTCGGAGCGGATCAACGCGGATCTGGTCTGCCAAGCATTACGCAGTGCATACTGGCAACGCAAACCCGGGTCCGGATTACTGCTGCATTCGGATAGAGGTAGTCAATATGCCAGCTGGGCGTATCGCGATCTGGCCGCCGAATTCGGCATGACGGTGTCGATGAGCCGGCGTGCAAACGCGTGGGACAACGTGCCGATGGAGAGCTTCTTTAAAACCCTGAAGGTCGAACGCATTTACCAAACGCGCTACGAAACCCGCGCTCAGGCTCGCCTGGACATCGTCGACTGGATCGAGGGCTATTACAATCGACAGCGCATGCACACGTCGATCGACTACTGCACTCCCGTCGAATACGAAACCCTACGCGCTGCTGCATGACATGCTGTACGTGAAAACAAGGCAGGGTCAGTCGGCAATCACGCAGTCGACGGGCGCATCGACCGCCAGCACGGCATCCAATCCTGCCTCGTCGGACACATCGTCCTCGGTGACCACGATG
>NZ_JBNCAB010000252.1:0-815 GCF_049805555.1 Burkholderia sp. DN3021
GTGAACAATGTGGGGCTGACGCAAACGGTGTCGCTGGGCGACTATCTGAAGCGCGCGGCGAGCATCAGCCTGAAGGTGACGGATAGCGCGGCGTCGCTGAACCCGGTCAGCCGGAACTTCGGCAGCCTGTACGAGTTGCTGGACTTCACGTTCGGTTCGGGCGAGCAGTGGCACCAGATTTGGGGAGCGTACAAGTACAACACTTCGGGTCTGGCGCAGGCGCTGGCGAACCTGTCGGCGCAGCCGCAACTGGCACAGGTGCTCAATCAGGTGCTGGGCGCCGATTGGAAGGCACTGGTGAAAGACAACTACGACACCTTGGTCACGCGTTGGAATGCGCTGAAGGCCGCGAACCTGGCGGGTTCGGCCTTCACGTTCACGCCGGCCCATGCTGCGCTGATCCAGGCGAGCGGGGATATCCATCAGGCCAATGGTCGGGTGATCAATGGCACGGGTGCGCAAAAGCACGAGCAGGCCCCGATGGTGGCGACGATCGGCAAATATTCGGTGGACACCTTCAAGGGGGATTTTGCGGCCAAGACGAATCTGGCGCTGCTCTCGCAACGTATCGACACGCTGGAGGAGGCCGCGAAGCTGCTGGCGGTTCATGGTCTGTTCAAGGAAGCCGCGCCGATAGTTGTGCCGGCAGGCGGTGCGCCGCAGTTCGTGATCCAGCCGCTGTATGAGACGAACATTGCCTATATCGATCAGAGCAAGTTCAAGGGATCGGACTATTTCTTCAAGCAAGTGGGCTACGCGCCGCTGAAGACGGTGTCGGTGCTGGGCGACAGCTACTTTACGACCGAACAGATTGC
>NZ_JBNCAB010000253.1:0-810 GCF_049805555.1 Burkholderia sp. DN3021
GCCCAGGGCGCCTTGCCGTGAATCGGCGCCTTCTGGCTCGCGTAGGCGCTGTCGCCATAGACACGCTGCTCCTGCCCATGCAGCAGTTGCGCCAGCGCATGCTTGTCGTGCACGTTGGCCGCCGTCACCACCGCACTGTGAGTCAGGCCGCTCTGGCTGTCGACGCCGATGTGCAGCTTCATGCCGAAATGCCATTGCCGGCCTTTGCCGGTCTGATGCATTTCGGGGTTGCGCGCCTTCTGATCGTTCTTGGTCGAGCTGGGCGCAGTAATCAAGGTCGCATCCACGATCGTGCCACCATTGAGCTTCATACCGCTGGCCTGAAGCACCCGGCCCACCTCCGCGCAGAGCTGCTCGCCCAGCTTGTGCTTCTCGAGCAGGTGCCGGAATTTGAGCATCGTCGTCGCATCCGGCACGGCTTCGCACCCCAGGTCGATGCCCACGAAGCGGTGCAGGCTCGTGCTGTCGTACAGCGCCTCCTCGCAGGCGAAGTCCGCAAGGTTGAATCAGTGCTGGACGAAGTGAATTCGCAGCATGCGCTCCAGCCCGATCGGTGGACGGCCGTTGCCGCGTTTCGGGTAATGCGGGCTCAACCACTGCGCACAACGCCGCCCACGGCACAATCCCGTGCGTCGTGTCGAGAAACTCGTCGCGCCGCTTGCGCTTGCGCTTCGTCTCGAAGCCCGCGCCTTGATCGGTCGCCATCGCCAGCGTTTGCTGCTTCATCGTCGTTCGCCTTTCTCAAGTCATGCACACCGATCTATGACGCATGAACTACAGGGACGGTGAACTTAATCAGCATTGCCTTAA
>NZ_JBNCAB010000254.1:0-801 GCF_049805555.1 Burkholderia sp. DN3021
CCTCACCGCCCTTCGAGTGGGCCGCGAATCGGCCAAGTCGCGGTGTCGTCACGGCAGAGTTAGTTCAAAAGAGCGGTTTTTCGAGGTGCCCATAAGTGTTGCTGTTAGAAGCGCTAACAGAATGATTTTTGAAGGTGTCGCCAGCAAATGATGCAGGCGGCGATTTTCATGAACGCCTCGTGTATGGCGGCGAGGCGCTCGAACCGAATGCGCGGACGTCCGAAGTTGTGCAGCCACGCGAAGGTGCGCTCGACGACCCACCGGGTCTTGCCAAGGCCGCTGCCGTGGGGCTCACCACGGCGTGCGATCTGCGTGGCGATACCGGCAGCGTGCAGGGGCTTACGATATTTGTCGTGGTCGTAACCGCGATCGGCCTGCACAACGAAGGGCTTTGACAGAGGCCGCCCCCGCTTGCCACGAATGGGCGGGATGGCCTCGATCAGAGGCAGCAGTTGGGTGACGTCGTTGCGATTTGCGCCCGTGAGGATCAGCGCGAGCGGGATGCCCTGCGCTTCGGTAACGAGATGGTGCTTTGAACCGGGTCGCGCCCGATCAGTGGTATTGGGTCCTGTTTTTGACCTGATCCCACTGCACGAATGGAGGACGAATCGATGACCACACGCGACCAGTCGATGCGGCTGCACGAAGTTTCGCCAGCAATACTTCGTGCAGCCGGTCCCAGACGCCCGCCTGTTGCCAGTCGCGCAGTCTGCGCCAGCAGCTCATGCCCGAGCCGCAGCCCATTTCCTGCGGAAGCATTTCCCAGGGAATACCGGATTGCAGCACGAACAGGATGCCGGT
>NZ_JBNCAB010000255.1:0-793 GCF_049805555.1 Burkholderia sp. DN3021
GCGGTATCGAAGTTCGCCGATCACCAACCGCTGTATCGTCAATCGGAGATTGCGGCACGTGACGGCGTGACGCTGGATCGTGGCAGCATGGGGCGCTGGCTCGGGCAGATCGCCGAGCTTTGCGTGCCGCTTGTTGGAGCGATCCAGCGCTATGCATTGGTTCCCGGCAAAGTGCACGTCGACGACACACCAGTCGCGGTGCTCGCGCCAGGCAACGGCAAGACGACGACCGGACGCTTCTGGGTCTACATGCGCGATGATCGCCGCTCGGGCTCGACGGACCCAGCTGCGGTATGGTTCGACTTCTCCTCGGATCGAAAAGGGGTTCACCCTCAAACCCGGCTCGCCACATTCCACGGGATCCTGCAGGCCGATGCCTACGCCGGATTCGATCAGTTGTACGCGAACGGCAAGATCCAGGAGGCAGCATGCTGGGATCACGCGAGGCGCTACATATACGATGTTCACGTGCGCACGCCGACACCGGATACCCAGCAACTGCTTGATATGATCGGCGAGCTTTACAGCATTGAAGCCGACATCCGCGGCAAGGCGCCTGACGAGCGTTTGCGCGTGAGACAGGAAAAGACCAAGCCGTTGCTCGCGAAGTTCGAAGCGACGAACAGGGCGAAACTCGCGACGCTGTCGACGAAGTCGGCGCTCGCCAAAGCGATCAACTACTCGCTGAACCACTGGGCGGCGCTCGCGTTCTACTGCGAGGACGGTCGGGCCGAGATCAGCAACGTCCTTGCCGAAAATGCTCTGCGCTGTGTCGCGCTCGGACGCAAAAACT
>NZ_JBNCAB010000256.1:0-792 GCF_049805555.1 Burkholderia sp. DN3021
GAGCAGCGCGGCCGGCAGATCGGCCGGCACCGCCAGCGCGGCGGCCGGCAGCGGCGCGGGACGCACGAGTTCGAGCCCGCGATCGGGGCCCGCACCGAGCAGGATCGCGAGCGCGATGCGCGCGCTGTCGATCGTCTGCGCCGCGCGCGCCTGCTCGCGCGTCGCGGCTGCGACCTCGCTTTCCGCCTGGCGCTGTTGCGCGACGTTGTCGATGCCTTTCGAGACGCGCTGGCGCGTCAGCGTGAGCGCCTCGTCGGCGCGCTCGTATTCGGCGCGCGCGACGTCCTGCTGATCGAACGCGTACGCGAGGTTCACGTACGCGCGAGCGACGTTGACGGACAGCAAAACGCGCGCGGCCTGCGCATCGATCCGCGCGGCACGCGCTTCGCCGAGCGCGGCTTCCCATGCGGCGCGGCGGCCGCCCCACAGATCGAGATCCCAACTGAAGCCGAGATTCATCTCGCGCGTGTGGCTGAAGACGCCGCCGCCTTCGCCCGCCGAGAACTGGGTGCCGGACAGCCGTTCGCCCTTCGCGCTCGCGCGGCCGACGACGTGCGGCACGCGCGCGGCCTGCGCCTCGATCACCAGCGCCTGCGCTTCGCGTGCGCGCGCATCGGCGGTTGCGAGATCGGGATTGCCGGCGAGCGCTTCGTCGATCAGCGCATTCAGTTGCGCATCGTTCAGCGCGCGCCACCAGTCGGCGGCCGGCCAGTCGGCGGCCGGCGCATGCGCGAGGCTGCGCGACGCGGCAAGCGTATCGGCGCCGCGCAGCGTGCCGGCGGGCGCGAGCCC
>NZ_JBNCAB010000257.1:0-782 GCF_049805555.1 Burkholderia sp. DN3021
CTAGTGTCCCGTTCCGCTGATTCGCGAACAAAGTCTATGCAGCTTTTCGAGGATGGAGTCGGCTGAGGCGGTCCAGACGAACGGTTTGCAGTTTTCGTTGTAGTGGGAAACGAATTGATCGATACGCTTGATCAGTTGTTTGACCGAACTGAACGAGCCTCTGCGGATCGCCTTGTCGGTGATCAACGCAAAGAAGCGTTCGACCTGGTTGAGCCACGAACTGTAGGTGGGAATGAAATGCATGTGCCAGCGGGGGCGTGCCGCGAGCCACGCTTTGACCTTCGGATGCTTGTGACTGCCGTAGTTGTCAACGATGCAGTGCACGTCGAGATCAGCCGAGACGGCCTTGTCGATTTCGCGCAGGAACGACAGGAATTCCTGATGTCGATGGCGTGGTTTGCAGGTGGCGAGTACGGCGCCGTTGAGCACGTTCAGGGCGGCAAACAGCGTGGTGGTGCCGTGACGAACATAATCGTGCGTGACGCCTTCGACGTAGCCGAAGCCCATCGGCAGCATGGGTTGCGTACGCTCGAGCGCCTGGCACTGGCTCTTCTCGTCCACGCACAAGACCAGGGCGTTCTCCGGCGGGCTCAGGTACAGGCCGACCACATCGCGCAATTTCTCGATAAAGAATTGATCGGTCGAGAGCTTGAAGCTTTCGCTGCGATGCGGTTGCAGCCCCAGCAGCTTGAAGTAACGGTGCACACTCGTCGGCGAAATAGCTGTTTCGGCGGCGATCGTACGGACGCTCCAGTGCGTGGAGCCATCCGCGGGTTTGGTGT
>NZ_JBNCAB010000258.1:0-771 GCF_049805555.1 Burkholderia sp. DN3021
CGCTATGGTGAATCAGGCCCGCCGGCGGTCGTCGGGTCACGACAGCGCGGAACAGCGCCTGCATGACCAGATTTTTCGTCATCCGTTCGCTCATCGCGTAGCCGACGATTTCGCCACTGTACAGATCCTTCAGGCCGGCAAGGTACAGCCAGCCCTCGTCGGTCGCGATATAGGTGATGTCACCGCACCAGGCTTGATTGGGCGCCGTCACCGAGAAATCCTGGTTCAGCAGATTCGGCGCGACAGGCAGATCGTGCTTCGAATTCGTCGTGGCCTTGAACCGACGTTTCTGCTTGCAGCGCAGTCCCAGTTTTCTGCGCAACCGTCTGATTCGATGCACGCCGATTCGCACGCCACGTTCCTCGAGATGTTGCTGCAGGCGCTCGGGCCCGAAACTTTCCCGGGTTCGCTGATGCGCCGCGAGCACCTCCGCTTCCAAGCGAGGTTCCTGCCGAGTTCTTTCGGACGGTTTGCGCTTGCGCCACGCATAGTAGCCGCTTACCGATACGCCCAGCACGCGGCACATCGGCGGCACGGAGTAGTCCTGTCGCATTTGTTCAATCACGCCGTACTTCACCGCGACTCCTTCGCGAAGTACGTCGCGAACTTTTTTAGGAGATCGCGCTCCATTTTGACCTCGGCCAGTTCGCGCTTGACCTGTGCCAGCTCGACCTCCATCTCCGTCAGTGGCTTCTGGTGCCGACCGATATCTTTCAGCTTCCCGGCCTTCGCCGCGCGCACCCAGTTTGCCAGCGTTTTCATTGGGATCGA
>NZ_JBNCAB010000259.1:0-738 GCF_049805555.1 Burkholderia sp. DN3021
TGTCTTTACATCTTGTTTTTTGCGCTAGCTGGCCAAGATGATTTGAACGTTATTGAGCGACGAGGTATGGGAACGAATCGAATCTGTATTACCGAGCAAGGAAGGCGATCCGGGGTGAACGGCGGCCGACAATCGTTGGCCGAACGGGCTGCCCGTGGCGAGATCTGCCGAAGGAGTTCGGCAGATGACATACGGTGTACATGCGCTTCTCGCGGTGGCGTCGTAAAGGTGTGTGGGAGGCGTGGCGCATGCGGTGTCCGACGAAACGGAGATCAAACGTGTGCTGATCGACTCGACCATCGTGCGGGAACACCAACATTCGGCCGGCGCTCGAAAAAAAGTGACCCACAAGCGCTCGGCCGCTCGCGCGGCGGACTGACGACCAAATTGCATCCGGCTGTCGTTGAAGCCGGACGGCCTCTGCGAATGATCATTACCGAGGGACAGGTCGCCGATATTTCGTGCGCGCACGAATTGGTCGAGCATCTGCACACGGGTGCTGTGATTGCCGACAAAGGTTACGACGCGGATGCCTTCGCGAACACTATCCGTGCTGCGCGTGCCGAGGTTGTGATCCCGCCACGTTCGAATCGAAAGACCAAGCGTCGGTACAGTCGAGTGCTGTACCGAACTCGAAACATCGTCGAACGTTTCTTCAATCGCATCAAACATTTTCGTCGCGTCGTCACTCGTTGCGACAATCGCGGGCAACTATCTCGCCTTCGCGGTGCTTGCCTG
>NZ_JBNCAB010000260.1:0-725 GCF_049805555.1 Burkholderia sp. DN3021
CCGGGCGTATAGTCCAGCTTCTCGCTGACGTCCTCGCCGATGCGTACGCGCTGGCAACCACACGCGCAGGTTGTATCGTTCGGTTCGTGATGAATGTCGGTGCGGGGGAACTGCGGCGGCAGAGGTGCACGTTTCGGTTGCTGACGCGCCTGGCTGGCTCGCTTCTCCGGTTGGAGCGCTTCGAGCTCGGTTTCAATCGCCGCCAGATCCGCGTCGATCGCTTCGTCGAGCAGGCTCATTTGCTCTTTGTTGAGCTGTTCGCTGCGCCTGCCGAACTGCTGCCGCTTGATGATCGACAGCTCGTGCGTGAGCTGATCGATCCGCGTTTGACGATACCGCAGCTCCCGCTCCTTCTCATCAACCTCGCGGTCCTTCTCCCTAACCTCGACGATCAACGCCGCGGCCAAGGCGCGCAGCTGTTCGGGACTGAGGGCGTCGAGGTCGGATGGCAGGTCCATGGCAACCAGTCTGCCAGACGCCAACCAGATACGGAAGCGGAACAGTTTACGTCCGGCGCAGCATCATAGGACGGTGATGGCATAGTCCGGCGTGAGCGTGCGCCACGGCAATCCCGCCACCAACGCGCGCAACTGCTCCGGATTCAGCGGCAGCGCGATCGCTTGCTCACCGTTGGTCCAGACGAATCGCCCCTTGCTCAGACGCCGTGTGGCAAGCCACACACCCAAGCCGTCGTAGACCAGCACCTTCATCCGCGTCGATTGCCG
>NZ_JBNCAB010000261.1:0-724 GCF_049805555.1 Burkholderia sp. DN3021
CGTAACAAGGTAGCCGTATCGGAAGGTGCGGCTGGATCACCTCCTTTCCAGAGCTATCTCGCGAAGTTGAGCGCTCACGCTTATCGGCTGTAAATTAAAGACAGACTCAGGGGTCTGTAGCTCAGTCGGTTAGAGCACCGTCTTGATAAGGCGGGGGTCGTTGGTTCGAATCCAACCAGACCCACCATTGTCTGACGTGTCGGTGATCGTTAGCGCTTTAGCGCTTACGAGTACCCCAAGCCGACAGGCTAACACCTGAGATTCTCTGTATATGGGGGCATAGCTCAGCTGGGAGAGCACCTGCTTTGCAAGCAGGGGGTCGTCGGTTCGATCCCGTCTGCCTCCACCAATCTTCAATGGGAAGCGTTTGGATCACACGAAAGTGACGTGTGAGACGAACATTTGCCATTGGCGATTGAGCCAGTCAGAGTGATATGAGTAACACCATATCGGCTGTCGTTCTTTAACAATCTGGAAGAAGTAAGTAATTTGGATAGCGGAAGCGTCTTGAGATGGACGTGGAAGTTATCCGGGTTGTGATTGTATCGATGTATCTCAAGATGATTCGAACTCTAAGTTCGACTCTATTGGAATACGGCAAATGCGAGAACTCAACCTGTAACGACTGTCGATGAGACAGACTCGTTATAGGGTCAAGCGAACAAGTGCATGTGGTGGATGCCTTGGCGATCACAGGCGATGAAGGACGCGGTAGCCTGCGAAA
>NZ_JBNCAB010000262.1:0-692 GCF_049805555.1 Burkholderia sp. DN3021
GATCGACGCCGCCGACGACGCGCTCGTCGGGCACCTGGGCGGCGCCGCGCTGCGCGCGCAATTCGCGCGGCGCGGGCTCGGCTACGGCGGCAGTTTCCAGGCGCTCGCCGACGTGCGTCACGGCGCGCATCGCGCCGAGGCGACCCTGGTCGACCAGGGGACGACGAACGGGCTCGCGGTGCATCCCGGCCTGCTCGACGCCGCGCTGCAGGCGAGCGCCGCGTGCCTCGTCTATCAACTGCGCGACGGGGCCTTCGTGCCGCTCGCGTTCGACGAGGTCGTGCTGTCGCGCGGTACCCGGCCGTTCGCCGCGTCGCGGCTGGCCGTCTGGCTGGACCGCGATGGCGACGCGCAACCGGACACGATCCGCGCGACGCTGCGCCTTTTCGCGGACGACGGCGCGCCAGTGATGGAGGTGCGCGGCATGACGCTGCGCCGCCTCGCGGAGCCGGCGCTCGACGTGGCGCCCGAGGCGGCGGAGCCGACCGAGCACGCGATCGAATGGACGCCGGTCGACGCAGCTGTCGGGCCGGAAGATCCGGCGGGCGTCTGGCTGCTCGTCGGCACGCCCGCGCGCTGCGCCGCGCTCGAGGCAAGGTTCGCGCGCGGCGGCGCCGGCATGACGTTCGTGCGCGTCGACGAGGCGGCGGGGCGCGACGCGATCGCCGACGCGTTGCGCGACGCGCCCGGCC
>NZ_JBNCAB010000263.1:0-670 GCF_049805555.1 Burkholderia sp. DN3021
GTGTTCACGGTGGAGCGGCATATCCGCGGCAAGTGGGTGTGCAAGGCATGTGAGACGCTGGTGCAGGCGCCGGTTGCGCCGCAGGTGATCGACAAGGGCATCCCGACTGCTGCACTGCTCGCGTGGGTGCTGGTGGCAAAGTACGCCGATCACTTGCCGCTCTATCGATTGGAGCGCATCTTTGCACGTGCTGGCTTGGCGATACCGCAATCGACGCTCGGTGCCTGGGTCGGGGTATGCGGCGTGCGATTGCAGCCTCTGGTCGACGCGCTACAGCAGGAACTGTTGCAGCAACACGTGCTGCACGCTGACGAGACGCCGGTACAGAGGCTCGCACCGGGCAAAGGCAAGACCCATCGCGCCTATCTATGGGCGTACAGCACCACGCAGTTCACCGATCTGAAAGCGGTGATCTACGACTTCGCAGACAGTCGTGCCGGCGAACACGCGCGCGCCTTCCTGGGCGAGTGGCGCGGCAAGCTGGTGTGCGACGACTACGGCGGCTACAAGGCCGGCTTCGAAAACGGGATCACCGAGATCGGATGTCTCGCCCATGCCCGCCGGAAGTTCTTCGATCTACACATTAAGCACCAAAGTGCACTCGCCGGGCAGGCGCTGCGGTACTTCGGCGCGCTGTACGAAGTGGAACGTGACGTAGTGGAACTTGAAC
>NZ_JBNCAB010000264.1:0-658 GCF_049805555.1 Burkholderia sp. DN3021
CACCAAGGTATCGCGTGCATGTCACCGAAAGATTTCAGTTCCGCTTCAATCATTCGACGCCCCGCGATCGCAACGGCACGCCGGCCGACATGTGAGCTTGCCCCCGAAAAACGAATCCCTTGCTGAGCGTTTAAACTCAAGCAAGGAGAGTCAAGAAGAAGATGAACAAAACGAAGCGGGCACGCTACACGCTCGAATTCAAGCTGGAAGCCGTTCGGCTGGTCAAGGCAGACCAGAGCGTTGCGGCGGTAGCCACGACGCTGGACGTGCTGGCGCAATCGATTTCCAACTGGGTCAAAGCTGCACGGGAAGGCAAGCTCGGCGGAGCTGACAGGGGTAATCGTCCTTTTCGTGCAAAATCTGGCGGTTTCGTTATAAATCTCGTTAAAAATCAATGACCTCTCAGGATGCGGGTTTCGCGAAACTCCGTCCTTCGAATGCAAAATCTGGCGCTTCACCCCGCAGCGCCACCCAGACCTAACTGCGCTCGATAGTCAGCCAGCAACACAGGTGGTCTCGCTCGTTCGGACAGGTTTTCGATATTTTTAAGTGGAATGTCCGAGGCAGTCATGCTGCCGATTTGATCGCAGGCAGCGTCGCGAAGTATGCCTCATCCGGCGTCTGATCCGCCAGGCTCGAATGGGGCCGTTTCCGGTTG
>NZ_JBNCAB010000265.1:0-658 GCF_049805555.1 Burkholderia sp. DN3021
GAGTCGCTAACACAAGTCATCCACGAATCTAGAGCAGATGACGGCGGCAGCCAGAGCAAGCAAAGCGGCATGAATATCGAGGCGGCGCTCGAAGCGAATCCGGAGCTTGCCGAAACCAGCAAACCAGGCATGTGTGCGCTCGACGACCCAACGATGACGCCCGAGCCGCTCACTGCTTTCGATACCACGGCGGGCAATACGGGCCTTGATGGCGCGCTGTCTCAGATAGCGCCGGCAACGAGCGAAGTCATACCCTTTGTCGGCGTGCAGTTTGCTCGGCCGCTTGCGCGGCTGCCCGTTCAGGCCCGATACCGCAGGAATGGAATCAAGCGTGGGCTCGAATGCCATCGAATCGTGCCGATTGGCTCCCGTGATCACGACAGCCAGCGGGATGCCGCGTGCATCTACGACGATGTGTCGCTTCGATCCGAGCTTGCCTCGGTCCGTCGGGTTGGGGCCGGATTCTTGGCCCCCGGGGGCTGGAGACGCTGGCTCCATCTAGGCTCGCACGCTCCCAATCGATCTGGTCGTGCTCTCGCAGTCGACGCAGCATCGCCAAATGCAGTCGATGCCATACGCCGGCCGCTTGCCAGTCTCGCAGACGTCGCCAGCATGTCATGCCACTGCCGAAGCCCAACTCCTGCGGAAGGTCTTCCCA
>NZ_JBNCAB010000266.1:0-643 GCF_049805555.1 Burkholderia sp. DN3021
GGCAAGCCGCAGAAGAAATACGTGATCTCGCGCAAGAACGGCTACCACGGCTCGACGATCGCGGGCGGCACGCTCGGCGGGATGGGCTACATGCACGAGCAGATGCCGTCGAAGGTCGAGCACATCGTGCATATCGATCAGCCATATTTCTTCGGCGAAGCGCAGCCGGGCGAAACGCCCGAAGCGTTCGGCCTCGCGCGCGCGCAGCAGCTCGAAGCGAAGATTCTCGAACTCGGCGCGGAGAACGTCGCGGCGTTCATCGGCGAGCCGTTCCAGGGCGCGGGCGGCGTGATCTTCCCGCCGTCGACGTACTGGCCGGAAATCCAGCGGATCTGCCGCAAGTACGACATCCTGCTGGTCGCCGACGAAGTGATCGGCGGCTTCGGCCGCACCGGCGAATGGTTCGCACACCAGCACTTCGGCTTCGAGCCGGACCTGATCACGATGGCGAAGGGCCTCACGTCGGGTTATGTGCCGATGGGCGCGGTCGGGATCCACGAGCGGGTTGCACGCCCGATCATCGACAACGGCGAATTCAACCACGGCCTCACGTACTCGGGTCACCCGGTCGCCGCGGCCGTCGCGGTCGCGAACCTGAAGCTGCTGCGCGACGAAGGGATCGTCGAGCGCGTGAAGAACGACA
>NZ_JBNCAB010000267.1:0-643 GCF_049805555.1 Burkholderia sp. DN3021
ACGCCGGCGAGCTGGCTGCTCGAGGTGATCGGCAAGGGCAACAAGCAACGCTTCGTGCCGATCAGCGACGAGTGCGTCGACGCGTTGCGCGCGCACTGGGGCGATCGCGGGGAGGCGTTCGACGCGGCCGCCGCGAACGGGGCGCGGGGGGCCGCTGATTGGGCCGCTGGTGGTCCCGCCCACGCCGCGGGCCCGCGAGAAATTCGGCGGCCCCGCCGGCACCGGCGACCAGGCCGTGACGGCCGGCTACTCCGTGCGCGGTGCGCGCGGGCTCACGCAGTGGGCGATCACGCAACTGCTCGAGGTGATGCCGGATCTGAGCGAGGCCGAGCGACGCAAGCTTTCCGACGCGTCGCCGCACGCCTTCCGGCACACGGTCGGCACGCAGATGCTGGCCGCCGGCGTTGCGCTGGAAGTCGTGCAGCGCACGCTCGGGCACGCGTCGCTCGGCACGACGTCGATCTATGTGTCGCCGGAAGAGGCGCGGATGCGTCGCGAGGCAGCGAAATATCATGCGCGGCTCACGCGCGATGCCTGAACGTCATGCTACGGGGCTTTGTTCGACAGGGTATGCGCTCAGTTGGTTGCGGGCGCAATTAGGCTGTTTTGACGCAAACCGCCTTGCCGAAGCTGTTCCACCGGT
>NZ_JBNCAB010000268.1:0-629 GCF_049805555.1 Burkholderia sp. DN3021
AACCCTGATGCGTCACGAATTTGCGTCGGGCCCGGTAGCGTCGGGCTCTGGCCGCGTGGGCGAATCGTCCACGACGGGTGCGCTGATAGCGACGTCCGGCCTCGCGGACGTTGTCGCGCCGTGCGTCGGCGGCGCAGTCACGGCAGTATCGATTGCCGCGATCGCACCGGCGGCAGATGAAGACCTGCGCCCGGCAGCGAGCGCACAAATACAGGCGGCCCGTGGGCTGCAGCATTGGCGGTTCCTCAGAACGCCAAAGATGAGGAGTCGACCGAAGTCGACGGGCCGCGCGAGCAATGCGATACTGACAGCTCACACGGCTCTCCGGCCGGCCGATGGGCCCGCCATCTGGATACCCTGTGGAGGTGCGGCGCCGAACTGGACTTGGCGGTTGAGGCCGGTGCCGCACCTGTTGTTCTTCTTCGGCAAACACCTTTCTACCATGCGTCCCGCTCAATGCGATGCGGGGCGCGCCTCCAGTCGCCCTACGGGCTCCTTACGTCGCGCCCCGCATCCAACCACTTGCTCGTCTCGCATCGGCCGTATCCGCAATTGCTATTTTTATGCGCGCGCCGTGCCGCCACCCTCTGACGCCGCCGGAAAAGCGCGGATTTCAACCGCCATCGACA
>NZ_JBNCAB010000269.1:0-606 GCF_049805555.1 Burkholderia sp. DN3021
TGGATCAGCGTGTTGGCGCCGTAGTCCAGGGCGCCAAGAACACTACGCCGGCAGTGCATGTTCGGTTCGATCTCGTGAGGCAAGCCTCGTGGTGACCAGCTACGCTGAACCGACGGCGATCCGCAAAAGCCAGCCTCGTCGAGGTAGGGCAGGCGAATGGCGTCCTCGCGCGCGGCCTGCTGCAGCTTGTCGAGCGTGGCCTGTTTCACGGCGAATGCCACCGGGTCGCGTTTTTTTTGAGCGACAGGCGGTTGCGTTTGAACGTAAAACCCTCCCGCTTGAGCACCATGCTCAGCGTATCGAGATGCCCGAACGGCAGTGGGCCGAATTCAGCCTCGACGCGCTGAACGATTTGCTCGCGCGTCAGCGGCTCGCCCGAGGCCATGCGCACGACCGTGGCGATCATCTCGTCGCTCAACGCACGAGGCCGTCCGCCTTTATGACCGATCTTGACCAGCAATCCGATCACACCCTGTTCGCGCCACGTGTGGGTCCAGTTGTAGACCGACTGACCGCTCACACCGAGTCTTGCGCCGACGGCCATCGGACGCAGCTTGCCGCCCGCAAGCATCAGCAGAGCGGCTGCCCGCGTGCGCATGTCCGGGT
>NZ_JBNCAB010000270.1:0-604 GCF_049805555.1 Burkholderia sp. DN3021
CGGCAGATCCGTACGGCGATCGGCAACTTCTATGCGACGCCGGAAGTGGCGCTGGTGACGGCGCTGATGGACAACGCTGGGCAGGAGGGTGCCAAACTTGGCTTGGTGGTGGGAGAGGAGCCGAGTGCCGAGCAGTTGGCCAAGCTTGAGCACGACATCGTGTGGTATGTGACGGCGCGGGTGGATGGCAAGGCGGTGCTGGTGCCCAACGTCTATCTGTCGCCGGCGACGCTTGCTGCGGTGCTGACGGGGCGTTCGCGCGAAGGCGTGGCGGCAATTGCCGCGAAGGGGAAGGTGAGTCTGGCGGCTGACGCAACGGGTGTGGCGAACGTGAACGGATTGATTCATGGCGGCACGGGCACCTCGGTGAAGTCCGAAGGGGCGGTGACGAACGTGACGTATGGCGGGGTGCACGGCGGCATCACGAGCAATCAGGCGGTTCAGGTGGAGGCCCGGGGTGATGTGACGAACCAGGGGGCGACGATCAGCGGGCGCGACGTCAGCGTCAAGACGCAGGGCAAGTTCAGCGATACGGCGAGCTTTGGCTACGACGGCAAGGGGCGCTCGGCGCTGACGAGCGGGCAGGTTCAGGCCGACGGTGAGG
>NZ_JBNCAB010000271.1:0-601 GCF_049805555.1 Burkholderia sp. DN3021
GCCCCGGACGCGGGGAGGTTGAGCAGATGCTGGAGAGCGCGGCGGCGCTGTACGTGCGCGGCGCGGCGCTGGACTGGGCAGCGTTGCATCGCGTCGACCGGCCGGTCAAGGTCGCGTTGCCGACCTATCCGTTCCAGCGCAAGCGCTACTGGGTCGAACCGGACGATGCCGAGACCGCGGGCGGTGCGCCTGGCGTCGCGGTGTCCGGGCTCGGCGCGCGGGTCGACGTCGCGGACGGCACGATCGTGTTCGAGCAGCGTTGCAGCGCGCGCAGCCACGCGTTCCTGCGCGACCACCGGTTGTCCGGAGCGATCCTGGTGCCGGGCAGCTTCTACCTGAGCCTCGCGCTCGAAGCGTGCGACGCGTTGGGCGACGGCGTCGCGACGGGCGTGCGCGACGTGGTGTTGAGCGCGCCGCTGCGCCTCGCCGAGGACGAGACCCGGGTGATCCAGCTGGTCGTCTCCGCGCCGGCGAACGGTGCGCGCTGCTTCGCGATCCACAGCCGGGGCGACGCCGCGCGCGCAGAAGCGGGCTGGACCGAGCATGCGCGCGGCGAGGTGGCGCGGGTCGCGCGCGAAGCCGGCGCGCCGCCGTTCGACGC
>NZ_JBNCAB010000272.1:0-592 GCF_049805555.1 Burkholderia sp. DN3021
CACGATACGGGGGCGGCCATAGCTGCCGCGACTGGCTCGGTAGATGGCCGCCACTTCGACGTCCAGCGCCTCGTTGGCCTGCGCCCTGGCGCTGGGCGGGCGAGCCCGCCACTGGCAATACCCGCTGCGCGAGACGACCAACACCCGGCACAGCCGGCTCACGCTGTACTGGTCGCGGTGTGCGTCGATCCAGGCGTACTTCACCGCGACCCCTTCGCGAAGTACGCCGTTGCCTTTCGGAGGATTTCGATGTCGAGCTTCGCGCTGGCCAACTCCTTGCGTAGACGACTGTTCTCGGCCTCCAGATCGCTGACCGGGCGACGACTGGAACTCGGCGTGCTGGGTGACGGCCCTGTCGCCACTTCAGCATTACCTTTGCGCTGGTCGCGGCACCAGTTCCCCAGCGTCGCCACCGGCACGCCCAGCCTGCGAGCGGCCTCATGCTGACCGACGCTCTCCGACAAGCGCACCGCCTCCAACTTGAACTCCTGCGTGTATTGCCTTCTCGGCACCACTTTCTCTGCCATCCTGTTCTCCATACAGTCAAAAAGTTATCAGACTTCTTGCTGTACGTGAAATCGTGGCAGGGTCA
>NZ_JBNCAB010000273.1:0-585 GCF_049805555.1 Burkholderia sp. DN3021
GTGATCCAGAAGCATCCCCAGCGATATTACGCGCGGATGAGCTGAACACCACGCGGGTGACATGGTCTAATCTGCCATGCCGAACAGCCCCGTCATGCCGAGTGTTGAGGAATACCAGGCACTGCTCGCCGAACGCGATGCGCTGCGCGGTGAGCTTCGACTCGTGACGGCCCAACGTGATCTGGCCGAGGAGAAACTGCGGGCCTACAAGCACGAACTGTTCGGCGCATCGAGCGAGGCGCGCCATGCCGACCAGCTTGGCCTGTTCAACGAAGCCGAGGCGCGGGCGACGACTACCGACGTGCCTGCGCGCGAGGACGTGCCCGGCACGTCGGTCATCGCCCACACGCGAGGCAAGCGCGGGCGCAAACCACTCGATCCGAACCTGCCGCGCGAGGTCGTGCGGCACGAGTTACCCGAGTCTGAAAGGTTCTGCGTGCATGACGGCCATGCCCTCGTCGAGATCGGCGTCGAGACGAGCGAGCAGCTCGACGTGATTCCCGAGCAAGTGCGCGTTGTTCAGCACCAGCGGGTCAAGTACGCCTGCCCTTGCTGTGACCTCGGCATTAAGGTCACGCCGGCGCC
>NZ_JBNCAB010000274.1:0-568 GCF_049805555.1 Burkholderia sp. DN3021
CCTGAATCTTGGGCAGGTATACATTCAGATTCACCGGCTCGTGGTCGATGGCTATATCCGCCGCCTTTACGTTCGCCCGCCGGTGTACCAATGGACAGGACGGCCGCTATCCGCATTGCCGCCGTCGCAGGCAGGTGACGATCTTCCAACTAAATGTTACTGACGAGCGCACCAAATAGTTCGTGGAGCGTTATACGGGTATGAAGACGAAAACTGATGCCCGAAAGTTGGACCAAGCGACGCAGGCATACCTGAGGAAGACGGTGGTAGAGACGCGAACGTCGACTGCGTGATCGCAGACGGCGCGTCGTATACAGTATCGCGCAGACCGAGGCGTGGTCAGCCTGCGGCGTGCTGGGCGCTGCGTAGTCAGCGACTTGCTGAGCAAATGGCGTCCGGTCGCGCTCTGGCCGGGTATGCGCTCGATCGCGATGGTCGAGTCCACACGCGAGATCGGTGACACGGTGTCGGTCGAGCGCCGCTATTACGTGAGCAGCCTGCCGCCTGATGCGGCACGCATCGCGCATGCCGTGCGCTCGCATTGGCGTATCGAGAATTCGATGCACTG
>NZ_JBNCAB010000275.1:0-563 GCF_049805555.1 Burkholderia sp. DN3021
GCGCACGACCGTGGCGATCATCTCGTCGCTCAACGCACGAGGCCGTCCGCCTTTATGTCCGATCTTGACCAGCAAGCCAATCACACCCTGTACGCGCCACGTGTGGGCCCAGTTGTAGACCGACTGACCGCTCACACCGAGTTTCGCGCCAACGGCCATCGGACGCAGCTTGCCATCCGCAAGCATCAACAGAGCGGCTGCCCGCGTGCGCATGTCCGGGTACGGGTGATTGATCGACAGCTGCTGCAAGGTCTGCTCCTCGACTTCAGTCAGTACAACGACGCACTTCATGCAGAGCTCCGGCTTATGCGGTTCGCCGAAGTTAACAAACTTCAATCGCGTTTACCAGCAACACTTAAGTGTTCACGAGAAATTGGTTTGAAATTTGGTGCCGTACCCGACCAGTAGGTCGGCCAACTCAGCGTCGATGGTTTCCGTGGTCCAGGTAACGAAGCGTCGCCATCGATATTTCAGGGCACCTCGAAACCCCGCTCTTTTGAACTAACTCTGCCGTGACGACACCGCGACTTGGCCGATTCGCGGCCCACTCGAAGGGCGGTGAG
>NZ_JBNCAB010000276.1:0-552 GCF_049805555.1 Burkholderia sp. DN3021
CGATGCAACGCTGCCCAGTCCAGCGCCGCGCCGCGCACGTACAGCGCCGCCGCGCTCTCCAGCATCTGCTCAACCTCCCCGCGTCCGGGGCGCAGGCTCGCCAGCAACACCATCTCGCTGTCCAGCCCCAGCGTCTGACGCGCCAGCGCCGTCAGCGTCGGACGCGCTCCGATCTCCAGCACCACATCCACGCCCTGCGCCGCCAGCGCCTCGATCCCCACGCCGAACCGCACCGGCGCGCGCGTATGCTCGACCCAATACCCCGCCGTCCCCACTTCCGCGCCCGCCATCGCGCCGCTCACGTTCGACACCAGCGGCAGTTGCGGCACCCACAGCCGCGTCGCCTTCAGCACCTCCTCGTACGCCCCCAGCATCGGCTCCACCAGCGGCGAATGAAACGCGTGCGAGCCCGGCAGCAGATCCGTGCGCACCCCGTCCTGCGCCAGCCGCGCACGCAGCGCCTCGATCTGCGCCGACGTCCCCGCCACCACCTGCTGCGACGGCCCGTTCAGCGCGGCGATCACCAGCCCGCCGCCCTGCTCCGCCAGCCGC
>NZ_JBNCAB010000277.1:0-550 GCF_049805555.1 Burkholderia sp. DN3021
CGATACCGCAATATCGGCCAGCAGGCTCGGATGCGCGATGCCGTGCTCGATCGGCAGGCTGGGCATCGCGGGCTGTTCGATGTGGCCGCAATCAGGACAGCACAGCTTGTGGCGAATCGTGCGGATCACTTTGAACGCGGCCGTCACGCGGGCGAGCTGCTCGGATACATCCTCGCCAAGTCGCTGCATCGTCGTCGCGCACTTGGGGCAAGCCGGATCCGGCGTGAGCTCGATTTCGTCGCGTGGCAAGTGCGGCGGCAGCGGCTCTCGCGTGGGCGCTCGACCGGGTGGCGCCTTCGACATCTTGTCTCGCTGCCCTCGCATCTCTGCAGCACCCTGGCCGGCCGTCAGGTCTTCCAACTGCGCCTCGAGTTTATCGATCTGCCGGGCCAGTTTCTCGGACTTGCTCCCGAAGTACATCCGCCTGAGCTTGTCGATCTGCGCCTTCAGGCGCTCGATTTCGTCGTCGCGGACGGCGATCTCCCGCACCATGGTTGCGATCGAGGCTTGCTGTTCAAGCAGCGACGCCTGCTGCGCGAGCACCAGGGCC
>NZ_JBNCAB010000278.1:0-549 GCF_049805555.1 Burkholderia sp. DN3021
GCAACCTTCGAGTAGGTATCGACGAAAGTTTGCTGATAGACACGGCCGACGCCCTTGAGGCTGCCGACGTAGAACGTATCCTGCGCGCCGCAGTAGCCCGGGCATTCGGACTCGAATTCACCGTGCACTTCCTTCTCGTGCTTGGCGCGTTCGAGCGCGACGAGCTGCGCCTCGGTCAGCACCAACCCCTCCTGGGCGGATTTGGCTTCCAAGGCCTTCAAGCGCTTCGGCATGGTCTCCAGATCGTGGCGCAACCAGATGCTACGGACGCCTTGGGGCGAGACGGACAGAGCATGCCGTTTGAGGACCTCGTTGGCGATACGCACCTGACCGTAGGCTGGCAATTCGAGGGCCAGTTCGACAACGGCGGCCTCGACCTGCGGATCCACGCGGTTCTTGAGCAGCGGCCGGTGGTGGGAAATCTCCTGCAACGCAGCTTCACCGCCTCGATCGTACAGTTCCTTAAATCGGTAGAAGCTGTCGCGCGAGTAACCCATCACGCGACAGGCCTGGCTGACGTTGCCGAGTTGCCGGGCCAGCTCGAGTATG
>NZ_JBNCAB010000279.1:0-543 GCF_049805555.1 Burkholderia sp. DN3021
GATTGCCGGTTCGCAAACAGGTACGCATGGTGGGGCCGCACCGCGCCGAACACCTTGACCACGCGCGCCAGCAACGTATCGACGCCGGCACGCATGTCGACCGGCTCCGTCGCCAGCCAGATGGTATCGATGCGAATCATCGCAGCCAGTCCTGTAACCACGTCGCACATTCGCCGGCCGCGGACACTGGCCAGCGCACCGTGACCGTCGCGGCTCCCCGGTGGATTTCGATCTGGATGTCAGTGGAACCCGATGCGTTAGCCGGTGCGTCGAGTTGCAACGGAACGAATGCGGCAGGAACGTCCTTCGTTTCGACAGCCTCCGCAGGCGCCCCCGACGCCTCTCGCGTAGCCGCCACCCATCGACGCAGCAGATTGGCATTCAATCGGTAGTGCAGCGCCACCGCCGCAATCGACACGTGCGGCTGCATCGCCGCGCGGATCGCCTTCTCCTTGAATTCCTTGCTATGTCGCCGACGTCCCCCGGTCGGGCGAAGCTCGTCGTCAAGTGGCGTTGCCTTCGTCATCATGTACACCTGTCCAT
>NZ_JBNCAB010000280.1:0-540 GCF_049805555.1 Burkholderia sp. DN3021
TGTCGACGAAATGGGCCAATGCGGCGATGACCATTGGCAAGCCGTTCAGGGCGCTTCCAGGCATGGGGTACGGGGTGGTCTGGTATTTGAGTGTATCGGCCAATTATTAACCGCGGTTCAGGCACATGCGAACTGGCGATCGTCTTGCCGAGATTTGAATCAACACATGGTGTGGGATGCAAATGATCCGCAATGCAGTGGAATTGGATTGTGAATAGGAACATGTTTCGTTTGGTGCTGAGAATGGTGGCGGGCATGCCGGTGTGGGAGGTGTCGCGCGGGCGCGGCAACGGCGGTTGGGGTAGAACGCGCGCACAACGTCGAAGTGGTGCGGCGAGCGCGGCTCTGCTTGGGGTGACGGGGCCGTCATTGGTGTTCGCGGCGGTGGTGGCAGATCCGAACGGGGGCGCGCAGCGGCCGGACATGACGACGACGGCGAACGGGACGGGCCTGGTCAATATCGTGGCGCCGAACGCCGCGGGGTTATCGCACAACAAGTTCAGCGAGTTCAGCCCGGTCGGGCGCGGGGTGGTGTTGAAC
>NZ_JBNCAB010000281.1:0-540 GCF_049805555.1 Burkholderia sp. DN3021
TCAAGATCTTTGGATTCAAACCGGGCGATCGCGTCTACCTCGACGTCAACTACGTCACCCGGAAAATCACGATCTCGCCGGACTACAGCCAACTGGCGCTGCGAGAGCAGCCTTACCACGATCCTGAACCGGAAGACTCGCCGACATAACCAGCAAGGGCCGCTTTATGCGGCCCTTGTTGCCTCGGTGGTTGACTCGGCGTTCATCGGATCTCTGCGCACCATTCCTTGGCTCTGCTAGCACCGCGGCTCTTCTACGGCCACCGTCAACAACCGTTACAACAGCGGAACGCAACCTTCCGTCATCACCTCCGCATCGGCGGCCCTCACGGCTCCGCTTACTCTCTCGCCGAAAGCATCGCCTACCCGATCAGCGGCATCGCGAGCGTCAGCGCATTCCGCATGAGATGCGACCCATGCCGAGTGCACCGCACACATTTTCGGCGCTGAAATGCAAAAACCCCCGCCTGGTTGGGCGGGGGTTTCTGGCTAAGGGAGCCTGACGATTACCTACTTTCACACGGGAATCCGCACTATCATC
>NZ_JBNCAB010000282.1:0-531 GCF_049805555.1 Burkholderia sp. DN3021
GAAGCGCCCGGCCTTCTGCGCGGCTTCAGCCTTGTTCTGCGACAGCGCCGCGAACGCGTCCTGCTCGTCGCGCGTAATGCCGTATTCCTTCGCGACGTTCTCCGCCGTGATGCCCATGTGGTACTGGTTGTACACGTCCCACAGCCCGTCGACGATCATCGTGTCGACCAGCTTCGCGTCGCCCATCCGGAACCCGTCGCGCGAGCCCGGCAGCACGTGCGGCGACGCGCTCATGTTCTCCTGCCCGCCCGCGATCACGATCTCCGCGTCGCCCGCGACGATCGCGTTCGCCGCCAGCATCACGGCCTTCAGGCCCGAGCCGCACACCTTGTTGATCGTCATCCCCGGCACTGCCGCCGGCAGCCCGGCCTTGATCAGCGACTGCCGCGCCGGGTTCTGCCCCGAGCCGGCCGTCAGCACCTGGCCCATGATCACTTCGCTGACCTGCTCGGGCTTCACGCCCGCACGCTCCAGCACCGCGCGGATCACCGTCGCGCCCAGCTCGGGCGCCGCAATCTTCGCAAGCGAGCC
>NZ_JBNCAB010000283.1:0-525 GCF_049805555.1 Burkholderia sp. DN3021
CCAGGGCCTGGAGCTCAGCGACGGTGGCAGGAAGCGGCGCATCTTGGGACATGCGTCGCAGTTTACGAGCCTTCGATGCGGTTTACAACATCGACAGAGCGGCGGTACGTCGCGGCTGTCGCCAGTCGATGCCCTCGAGCAGCATCGACAGTTGAGCGCTCGTCAGATGGATCTTTCCGCCGTCGGCCTGCGGCCAGATAAATCGGCCTCGCTCCAATCGTTTTGCGAGCAACCAGAGCCCGTCGTCGGTCGCCCAAAGCAGCTTCACGAGATCACCGCGGCGACCGCGGAAGATGAATACATTACCGCCCAGCGGATTGTCTTCGAGCACTGTCTGCACCTTCGCGGCCAGCCCCTGGAACCCGCAGCGCATGTCGGTTACGCCCGCTGCGAGCCAGATGCGCGTACCCGCCGGAAAGCCGATCATCGTGATAGCTCGCGAATCAGCAGCTTCAGCGTTGCCGGCGATACATCACCTCGCAGACGAATTCGTGCCCGTTCAAATTCGATCTCGCAAACACCTTC
>NZ_JBNCAB010000284.1:0-525 GCF_049805555.1 Burkholderia sp. DN3021
CCGCAAGCCTCCACGCAGACCGCGCTGTCCGACGTCGGGCGCGTGCTCGACGCGATCTCGCGCGCGGGCGGCGACGCGACGCCCGCGATCGCCGGGCGCGCACCGCTGCTGGCCGATCCCGCCGTGCCGCTGACCGATACGGCCGTACCGGCGCGTGCGCCGGCCGCGTCCGATCCGGCGGCGGCGTCTTCCACGCCTTCTTCCGCCGCGGCGTCGTCCGCCGCGGCGGCGCGCGAAACGGCCGCGCCGCTGCCGGTCGCGGCGTTGCGTGCGGCGCTCGCCCAAGCCGTGAGCGAGAGCGGCCTCTTCTACGAATCCCATCTGGCGCAGTGGCTGGCCGGCCAGCGTCCGCTCGCGGCGCTGATGCGCGAGCCGCAGGCGCGCCTGACGGCCGCGCTTGCGCCGGCCGACCCGGATGTCGCGCAGCCCGGCTCGACCGACGTGCTCGACGAACTGCTTGCGCAGCGCCCGCCGCTGCCGGCGACCGCGCGGGCGACTGCGCAAGCGGGCGCACCGGCCCAGGGC
>NZ_JBNCAB010000285.1:0-516 GCF_049805555.1 Burkholderia sp. DN3021
GGAAGTCCTGGTAGGCCGGCAATCCAAGATCGGGTTCAAGCCAGTACGGATGGAAGAAGAAGGACGCGAAACCGTCCCGCACCGCCAAACCGTATTGAGCATTGGTGACGAGCTGCTGCCATGGATACGAGATACACGAGAACGGGTCGGTATTGCAGATGTTGTACTGGATACTGCCCAGGTTCTCCGGGATGATCCGCTGCCCGTAGTAATCGGCGTTGATGATGTACGGAAAGAACTGCCCGGCCGAAAAATCCTGGTTGGCTGCCCCCGTTCCGAGTTGCGGATTGGTCGCGGTGTAGTAGACGGCCCGCTGGAACGTCGTCGGGAACGTGAGGGCAGTGGCCGCCGCCGCATTCGGCGACATCTGGTACTGCGGCGCGGCCCAGCCGACGACCTTGTAGCCGTTGGCCGTGAACTCGAGGATGCCCTCGGCCATCCTGCCTTCCGCCCATTGAACGGAGTCCTCATCGACGGGACGGTTCTGGACCGCATACCAGAACTCATAGTCGCTGC
>NZ_JBNCAB010000286.1:0-504 GCF_049805555.1 Burkholderia sp. DN3021
TCCACTTTGCTTCCCACTAAAAAATTTAGTGGGAACTACGATACATTCGATCAGGCCCCGTGGCCGAACGGCCAGCTCGAGCCGCTTACGGATCGCAAGAAGATCGGCGCTCATCTTAGACCGCCCACGTATCGGTAGGTGATCACGTCGAATTGCTGCCACGTCGGGCTGCGGCTGGGATTAGCGCAACAGCGCGGAATATTTTTCGCTGATTGGGGTCATCACCTTCATCGACTCAGATACGTCCTGCTTGATCTTGTTGTAGATCTGGCTGTTTACGCCGCCGAACTCTTGTCCGATCAGGGCCGCGCGGATTCGCGTCCGGGAACAGCGACTGCACGACTTGCGCGACAACCGGGCCGTCATCCGGACCGACGTCGCCGATTTCCAAGCTGCGGGGCTAGTGTCCCGTTCGTAAGCACTCGATCAGCACCGTAGCGTAGGTCGACGACGACGGGGAGTCGCGATGCTATCGGATGGGCACGACGTGAGCAGTAGACGGCA
>NZ_JBNCAB010000287.1:0-503 GCF_049805555.1 Burkholderia sp. DN3021
GTTCGGCCAGGAGCAGCCGTTCGACATCAAGACGTAGATCGCCGACAATCTACGTCACTCGCGGAACTGCTGCTTGCTGCAAGTTCCATCGCTAGATCGGTCACCAATCCCGAATGTTAGAGGATCTCCTGATATGAGCTGGGACGTTTCGCTTTACAAATTCACTCGGCGATACAAAACCATAGAGGAGATTGCGCACGACGAACAGCCACTTTCTCTTGGTTCGCTTTCCGAAGTGCAAGCGGCAGTGTCAGAAGTTTTTCCGGGAACGGATTGGAGTGATCCTGTCTGGGGTATTTATGACAATGAGTTCGGCTCGATCGAGTTCAATGTGGGCAAAGACGATCCAGTACAAAGCTTAGGCTTACATGTGCGAGCCAGCGATGCCGTCGTCGTCGGAATTCTCAATCTTTGCGAACGCATAAGTTGTCAAGCTATAGACCTGACCGACGGAAGCTTCCTCGACCAGTCGGAGTTCCCTGCCGCTGGGCTGGCGAAATGGC
>NZ_JBNCAB010000288.1:0-497 GCF_049805555.1 Burkholderia sp. DN3021
GGCCAGGAAGGCAGTCGCCAAGGCGCAACGTCAGCAAGTCAAACAAACGCGCGCGGATCGCGAACGCAAGGTAATGCTCGTCGGCGAAGCCATTCTGCGTCGTGTCGAACGCGGCGAATGGGATGCCGCGGATTTCCGGCAAATGATGGACGACGCGCTGTCCCGTCCGGCTGATCGCGCGCTATTCGAGCTCGACGACGACAACGTATGACAAGCCATCATGGAAAGGGGGCGCGATCGACTCGACCTTCGGCACATGCTAGGCGCTTGCTCTGAACCGGCACACGAGTTGATGCAAGGATGAAATCGTCGTGGACGAAACGAGTTGGAAGATTTGCGATTTCTTGAGAACCGCAACAGGCCGCGGCGTCGGCGTGACCGCACTCCAGATTGCAGAGGGCGCCGCCCTGAATCTTGGGCAGGTATACATTCAGATTCACCGGCTCGTGGTCGATGGCTATATCCGCCGCCTTTACGTTCGCCCGCCGGTGTACCAA
>NZ_JBNCAB010000289.1:0-477 GCF_049805555.1 Burkholderia sp. DN3021
CCCGCGTGACCAACGCAGCCGAAATCGAGCGAGAACGCGCGATCGACATCAGTTGCGAGCGCTCGTCTTCGCTCAGCACCAGTTCCGCCTTTGGTCGTCCCATCGCCATGTTGACGTCTCACGTTCCGTTGACGTCTACATGCTACGCGAACATAGTTCAGTTAACAACGGAACGGGATACTAGGGAATCACTGATTAATAGGCGATCGCTCGAGGTGGTCGGCAACTTCTGGTCCAGAAAACCCAAGCGGATCACCAAAGTAGTTGACGCTCTACAGCCAGGCAGCCGCCGAGCAATGCAATTCGCTGGCTGTATAAGAAATCCTATTCAAACAGGTACTTTCGTGGCCGATCGCTCTTGTGCCGAAAAACCCCATCAGTGCCTTATGTCGGCCGGCGTGCCGTTGCGATCGCGGGGCGTCGAATGATTGAAGCGGAACTGAAATCTTTCGGTGACATGCACGCGATACCTTGGTG
>NZ_JBNCAB010000290.1:0-469 GCF_049805555.1 Burkholderia sp. DN3021
CTGCTGCCGAACCGGCCGCACCGGCCGTGGAGCCCGCCGCCGGCGGCGATCGCGCGCCCGATCATGTGGTCGAGCAGGCCGTCGCGGCCGCGCATCCGGCGGCCGACGCGGGCGAAGACGGCCCGCACCTGAAGATCACGCTGGCGGGCGTCGACGCGAAGGACCGGGAACTGCTCAGCGAAGAACTCGGCAACCTCGGCCGGATCGTCGGCCGCGAGGAAGCGGGCGACGACCTGACGCTGTGGCTCGAATCGGACGTGCCGTCCGACGACATCGTCGCCGTGTGCTGCTTCGTGATCGACGAAAGCCAGATCCGCATCGCGCACGGCACGGCGCCGGCCGCGACGGCGGCACCGGCTGCCGCGCAGGACGCCGCTGCTCCGGCCGCCGAACCGGCCGCCGCCGCGCAACCCGCCGCGCGGGTCGAGGTATTCGCGCCGCAGGCCGCCGCGCCGCAACAGGCCGCACC
>NZ_JBNCAB010000291.1:0-456 GCF_049805555.1 Burkholderia sp. DN3021
TTTGAACTAACTCTGCCGTGACGACACCGCGACTTGGCCGATTCGCGGCCCACTCGAAGGGCGGTGAGGCGATCTTTTCGCTCTCTGCCGCCCGGGTCCGGTCGTGTCCGGCCGGAGCAGGCCCATTTCGGGCGTCAAAACGGCCGGGGGCCCACCTCCATCAGCGAGCACAGGCGCCGCAGGTTATACGCGGCGGCCTTCCAGTTCAGGTGCAGCGTCGCCCGCGCCAGGCCGATCGAGCGCAGCACCTTGCCGCCCATCTGCTCCAAGGCGGCGAACACATGCTCAACACGAGCGCGGGGCTTGGCGATGCGCCGGTTGCGCCGCGCTTGGCATTCCGACAACGGCTTGCCGGGCTGACCCTTGAGCAATCGTCAAGTCTGGTGTACGCGGGTCGGGCGGCATGATCAGGCGGCCAGCGCTTGAGGAGCCGGTGTGCTTTCAGTCACCGGGATT
>NZ_JBNCAB010000292.1:0-451 GCF_049805555.1 Burkholderia sp. DN3021
TCATGTACACCTGTCCATCAAAAATTCTAATGGACACGATGCTCCTTGCTTTCGATGGCCGCCTTCAAGATGACTTCGCCGGGGGCTTACGCTGTTCGAACGAGGCGTCGTAGTCAGCTACGAGACGATCCGTCGCTGGTGCGACAAATTCGGCGCGGGCTTCGCCCGTCGCGTCAAGGCTGCCCGGCGCAAGCCGGGCAGCACTTGGCACCTGGACGAGATGTGCGTGACGCTGCGCGGCGAGCCTTACCTGCTGTGGCGCGCGGTCGACGAACATGGCGCCGAACTCGACATCCTGCTGCAGAAGCGCCGCGACACGGCGGCCGCCAAACGCTTCTTCCAGCGCGTGCTGCGTTCCTGTGTAAGCGACTCAGCTGGGCCAGTCCCCCATTCGCGCGCGCGTGAGGCATGATGGTGATGGCGTGGTGGTATCCGTGTAAGTCACGGGGAT